>JAIJJM010000030.1 GCA_022728415.1 Collinsella sp.
CAATTCGCGCATCATCGCGTTCACCGCACATGCCACCAAGCTGTACACCGAAGTGGAATACAAGCCGACCGACATCCTGCTGTTCGGCCCCGAGCCCGGTGACATCCCCGACCCGATGGACATCATGGAGGGCCCGCATGTGGCCGAACAGGTGCGACTGCCCATGCGCCCGTCCTTGCGTTCCCTGAACCTCACCAATTGCGCGTCCATCGCCATCTACGAAGCCTGGCGCCAACTGAATTTCAAGGGCGGAGCGTGAGGAGAAAGCGCAGTGCGCTTCCGAGTAGCTCCGCCAAGTGAAGGCCGATAGACCTGAACGAGGAAAAGTGACAGTCCGGCCGCAAGCCGGTCAATAATTGCAATCGGAGCGTGATGCATAAGCGCCCAGTGGGCTTATGCATAGCCCCGCCGAACGAGACCCGATAGGGTCGAACACGGCAATTTCTCCCATCCGCTGGTTTCTCACCGGCAGAGCCAACGGAACCTTGGTGCAGCAATCAGCAACGCTTGTACACCTTGCTCCTGTGCGCGACATCAATCACAAGAATCAGCAGAACCTCATCCTCTATATCGCACACGATACGATAGTCCCCGACACGGTAACGCCACAGCCCTGCCAGATTACCGGCAAGAGCCTTGCCGGTGCTTCTCGGATCTTCCAACTGTGAAATTTCCCTAAGCTTTGCGATGATTCTCTTGGCAACATTACGATCCAGCTTCTTCATCGAACGCTGGACGCCCTTGTCAATCTCAATCCTCCAAGCCAAGGCTTTCCTCCAGCTCGTCGAGCGTCACGGTTTCGAGTCTGCCGGCACGCCAATCCTCGACCTTTTTCATAATGCCGTATTCATACTCAAGCCTATCGATCGATTCGGTAAGGGCTTCGTTCATGTAAAACGTCTTCGTACGACCAGTCGCTTTCGCCAGACAATCGTAACGAGCCGCCAATTCGACAGGCATCCTTAATGCTGCAGTAACCGTGGCCATAGTGCACCTCCCAAACGTTTACGTGTTATACATGTTAACACTTTTGTGATTCTCACAAAGTGCCTCGAAGACTGTTGCTCTCCTAACTTGGGGAAATAAGCAAAAAGAGCAGATGCTGAAACGCATTCGCAAGGCTCCGAAGGAGAGCGGCGCAAGGACGTGCTTGCCGCTGCGGTTGAACATTACTGGCGTCGCAAGAAGATCACCGAAAAACTCTGATGGCAAGTACTTTGCGACCTATCCAATGAACAGATTGACATACCAGTTGCCGAGCAGCGAACGGATGCCGGCCATCGTGGCCTCTGAGCGACTAATTTGGAGAAGTATGAAAACCATCGAGTCATGGTGCACAAGACTATTAAGATTCTGATTATATGTACGTGTTCATGGACGGTGGATAAGGGGCTGCGGACGGTGTGGGAGATGCCTATCAGGCTTTGCTTTCATCACTTCAAAACTGCGTAGAAAACATCTGCAGCTTCTTATCCTTCAGTTGCTGATAGTTGTAGATATATGATGTACAGAATATTGCATCATATGCTTTTAAGCCCCTAACATTGCAATTTGGCATCTCATCGATGTTCATGCTGTTTGAGAGTTGTTATGCATGCATGCTGTCGTTAGTATGAACTGTTTCCTATGCTCTTTGTCTTGCAGTATTCTCCATTCACCAGTGACAGAAGGAATCGGTCCATTTACCGGTGTACCGTAAGAACTTCTAATTGATTTCAGACGAAATTTGCGAATAGGTAACAGAGAAATTTCTATATCCGTAAAGGGTATAGCAGTATTTTCTGCGTATGAGATTGCCTTGTATACTGCTTCTTTTGCAGAAAAGAATAGTCTATCCCAAGCAACAGTAGGATTGCTATTTTTTAACCTACTGATAGTTTTAATTTCATTATCAAACAAAGAAAAATGTATATTTTCTATTGGTAAAAAATAATTTTCTTCGATATCGATTCCTATAGATCGATAATAATAGGTATGAGCTATAGCTGCTCCCACGCACCCTTCGCAATGAGATAGACTGCCGATTATCCCTTCCGGCCAAACAGGTTTTCCATATATGTCAGAAAGAATCTCACTTCTTGTAATGTTGTACTCGCTAAATGCATATCGAGCGCAAGTTCGGGCGTCTAGAGACTGCTGGTAGAAACGTTGGGTATAGCCATTCTTTCCTTCGACAGCTTCAAACTCATGTGATTTAGGAAGATTTTTCACATACGTATAAATGGTAGTAATATTTCCTGTATGAATTATGCTATAGGGATTATCTGTGTAAGATGAGATCATTTTTGAACATTTACCGTAATTTACGATGAGAGGTTTCAGGGCCAAAGAAGATAACAATTACCATTGCGGCTATAGCTAAACCACTGATGCTTACATATATCAGTCCTTCTTGTTTCTCTGCTAGGAGAAAAGCTATAAACAGTGGCATAAAAACATTTCCTGATTTTGCCGCAGCGTTTACTATGCCGACGCAGCGGAAACGGATTCGTGTTGGAAATAATTCTGGAACATAAACAGCCGTAACAGCAGCAGTAAGTATATACAAAAACAATACCAAAAAGAACCCCAGTATTATCGCTGAAATTGTTGTTGCTTGCTTTGCATAAGCTATTCCTAGAATCGCTGTCATCAGAAAAGCCAATACAATCATCTTTTTTCGACCTATTTTATCAAGTAAAAGCAGGGCCATTAAGCAGCCAAGAGGTGCCCCAAACATCATTAAGCTACTTGTTAAAAGTGAACTCGATAAGCTAATTCCTTTTGAAACTAAGATTGTTGGTACCCAAGTTGTGAAAGTGTAGGAGCATACGTTTGCTGCAACCGCTGCTACAACACCTACAGTAAGCATAACGAATAAATTATCCCGTTGATCGGGATTCTGCAACGCAGTCCTTTTTAACTTATCGTTATTTCCATAATTTGTTGCTGTGGATGCACTGCTCAACTGTTCCACGATAAGAGCTGCTTCCCTATACCGTCCTTTGCTGATTAGCCACCTGGGTGATTCAGGAATGTCCTTACGAAAAAACCAAAGCACAATGGCCAATATGCCCACGGCAAAGAAAACTACGCGCCAAGAAGTGTTTGGGATTATCACAGCTGATAAAAGAATCGATGTAGGCAACCCGCAATTAGCGACAAGTGAGACTAGTCCACACCACCTTCCCCGTCTTGCTACAGGTGCAAATTCGTTAATGAAAGCAAACCCTGTCACTATTTCTGAGCCAAGACCGATTCCCGCAAGGAACCTGCAGACTATCAGCATGTCCATGTTAGGAGAAAAAGCACCGAGTACAGTAAATCCACCGAAAAGCAACAAATTAATTTGATATGCTACTTTTCTTCCTTTGCAGTCTCCTATTAGGCCAGCAATTAGAGAACCGATGAGTAGTCCTAAAAAGTTCGCTGAAAGAAACATGCTGGTTTCTTGAGATGTCGACCATTTTGATGCAGTCAGACTACCTGCTACTGCACTTCCCATATAGACGTCAATACTGGCTTCCAACATCCCTAGCGATACTAGTATCACTATTTTACGGAAGAGTCTAGATTCAGTAGAATTATCAATTCTACATAATAATTCGTCATATATAGAACCTGCTGCAGAATTAGTCACAATTACCCCTCTGTAAAAAGTTAATTTTACTCATTATATTGACTATTTATAAGATAATTAGAACGTTGAATAATCTCAGATTCATTATTGCCGGAAATAAGGAATTTCCTGTCAGAATCAACAGAGTTATGAGCGATACCTTTTTTCTTGCCCACAGATTCCAAAACCGCCCAATCCGGGATTTCTTTTTCCTTTGGCCAGTTCAATCCGGCGGTTTCCAGCAGTATGCCATACTGAGATGATCGCGTAATATTCGCATCCGCATCGACAAGACCAAGTTCCAATAGGAAGTTGGCCTTGCTTTGGTCTATGCCATAGGCGGCTGCCAGCTCCTGCTTGATGAGACCGCCTCCTCTGCGTGCCGCCATTTCCCCGAATACGAAATCACCGGTTTCATTCTTATAGAATTCGATATGCATCACATTCGGAATTGTCTGATCGCTGAAAGATGCAATTAATTGCTTTGTCAGTCGGAGCAGCTCGGTGTAGTCGGCATCGTTCTCATCCAACATCACGGAACCGGTGTTTTGTTTCTCGAAATCCAGTGGCGGGACAAGATACCGTGATGGTGAGATCAGAATCGAACCGGAATTGATATAGACTACATCCACATGGTAGACGGAACCGGAACAATATTCCTCTAAGTAATACTGGTTTGAATGCACGTTTCGTATGAATTCCGGCTTGGTAGCTAAAGCGGGCAGGTCATCTTTCGAATGCAATATCGTAATGCCTGCAGACCCTGCGCCCCATCGAGGTTTGAGAACAACCGTCTCCCAACGATCGAACGCCGAAATAATATCTCCAAAGCCTTGGCAGGTGGTATAGGGAATAATCTTTAATCCGGCATCAAGGGCCGATTGTTTCATCGTGACTTTATCTCGACAGCTTAACGCCAGTTCATGCTGTAAACCGGGAATTCCAAATAAACTTCTCGCCTCTGCAACCCTCAGTACGTCTTCCTCTGAGCTGGAAACTATCCTATCTGGTTTAAACTTCCTGACAATATCAAAGAATTTTGCGGTAGCGCTATCAGAGGAATAATCGGAAACCTCGATTTCCTTGATGACGGAGCTCGGCCAACTATGGTGTGCGGCTCGATCGTTCGAGGTGAAGACCATAACTTCTAAACAATCGAAACGTTCTTGGCCCTCTTCGATCCACTTTGGATAATTCGAGAAAGATTTGGGTTGTTGCATTAGTAGTACTTTCATATTATTCCCTTTCTAGTGCATTTGCTAAAACATGAGATACTAAAAGGATATGCTCCTTAAAAAAATCTAAAAATTGTTCTATCGTCTCCTTGCTAAAATATGCGTTGTTATACGAGATTCTAACTTTGGCTTCATCATTAAAATATTGTATCCTCACTTCAATTGGATAACCATATGAATACGGATATGTGCTTCCTCGGATTAAGCTTGTTGAAAGTGGAGATGCTTCGTTCTTATGGGAAGAGCGCGTTACGTTCAGAAAGAATGTGGGGCAAGCTTCTGGATATACATGAGGAGAGTTTGAACGGAATGAGTTCCAAGCAGTCTCTTGCTGCAACATTTCTTCATACTCTGTATTAAGGGAAAGCAGCTCTTCATCAACTGAATTAAATCTGCAGTGTTTGTGGAAAAATGGAACTGAGCTGCTAATCCAACCTGTCATTGAAGGAAGAACAGGACAGTCAGCTTGTTCGCGCCCATTTCGAGTTACGTCGACAACAATGTTGTCGAGGTTGAGGCATTCTGAAGCTGCATTAGTCAACGCCGCTAAGGATAGCTTATCTAATAATCCATATTGTCCATCATCTCTTTCTTGCAACAGACGAATAGAGTGATCTCTAATATATAGTGGTGGTAAAATTTCAGGATTACTTCCGTTGCTTTCGCGATACCAAGAAGCAGAGAGACTGTCGTGTCTTTTAATATCAGGAAGTTGCTCTATCTTTTTTCTTCCTTTGTCTGAGTTATAAAAATCCTCCAAGAACCCAGCATACTGCAGGAATCCGGGAATCTCTTCTACCGGTTCAGATATGCCGATTCCTGCTCTTTTTGTTTCTGCTAACTCTTTCAATGCAGACTCGTATTCATGAATAGTCAATGCATCGCATGCCCAGTGATGGATAACTAGCACTAATAAATGAGTATCGCGCTTAGTGAAATAATGGAGCACGGCAATGGGGCCGTTCTTGATGTTTAAATTTGAAGCTGACGTTTCAAGAGTCTCATCGATCTTTGACTGGATATCATCAGTTGGGCTAAGCTCAATAGTTTTAACCATAATGGGCTCATCAATCTTGACGAGATGCGGATGTTGTTCTCGACCTTTGAAAGATAACCCATATGAAATTTCAGGGAACTTTTTTACCAGCATTTCAGCGCAAACTTGCAAATCAATCATTGTATTCGCTTGAACGCTAGCTGCGACACTTTCCACAAAGCTATGTGAAGCAGTTATATTGTGGCTCAGAAATCGTCTTTGAGATGGAAGAACTCTGAACTCCTTCCGACCAAGTATGCAGGTTCTAGGTGCGATAAATACATTATCTGTTTCAATAATGACTTTTTTCAGCTGATTTACAGTAGGGTTTTGATAAACATCTCGTACATTTAGGAATTGTCCCAGGCGACGCATCCTCGAAACAAACTGTACAACTTTAAGACTATTCATTCCATGGGCAAAAAGATTGTCATCGTCACCAATCTCTTCATCCAATAAATTAGATAGAAACTGAGTCATTGTAGGTTTTTTCAATTCTCGCAACTGTGCAAGTTTATTATTTCTATTACTGATGTTCACTTTTTCCAAATAATTGTTTTTAAGCAAAACTCTATTGATCTTTCCATTACTGTTAATTGGCAGTTCGTCCAGTAGTAAAATATTTGAGGGAATTGCGTAGTTTGGCAGCACAAGCTTTAAGCGATTTCTGAGAGCGTCGATACTATCAATCGGAGATTGGAGAGCGTTTTTAGGCAAGAAAGCTACAAGTCGGGTTTCGGATTCTGACTTAATCGCGCTCACACAGGATTCATAGCCACCCAGAAAAGCGTTTATATGGTTTTCAACTTCTTCTGTCTCAATTCTGTAGCCATGGATTTTTATCTGATTGTCAGCTCGCCCGATGAAAGACATCTCTCCAGCAGATGTCAGCGATACGAGGTCGCCTGTTCTATAACCTTGAAAGCCAGTAGAGCTATCAGTAAAAAAATTACTTTTTGTTAATTCGATATTATTTATATAACCAAATCCAACGCTAGGACCCACAACATACAGCTCACCAGTGCGCTCATTCTTTTTCTTTGTTTGCACCCAGACTTTGGTTCCGGGGAGTGGTTTGCCTAATGTGATTTCTTCACCTAGTTTTAGCTTTTTTGAAAGACAATAGATAGTGGTCTCGGTAGGGCCGTAAATATTCCATATTTGATTGGCTGTGCTTAAGTTTTTGAGTAGTAGATTTGACACATTTTCGCCACCTAATATCAGAGTGGCGTTCGTTTGTGGTATCCAACCTCCCATTGTCATCATCGTAAACATAGTTGGTGTTCCGGTGAAACAATTAATCTGCCATTTTTTACTAATCTGCTCAAAATAATCCGGATTTTTGGGTATTGATTTGTCGGCGATGCAAACAGTGCCGCCAGCTACAAGAGGTAGTAGCAGCTCGAAAATAGAGAAATCGAATGCAGGAGATGCTACGGCTAATAATTTTGTGCTATTGGACACATTAAAACGTTCAATACTATTTTTAAGCACGTAATCCAATGAAGATGCGGCAATAACAACGCCTTTGGGAGTTCCTGTTGACCCTGAAGTAAAAATAAGATATCCACCGCCCGAAGGCACAGGGTCTTTTTTAGGGCGGTTTCCATCATTGAGCTGTGGAACTATTCGAAGAGTAGAGTTTTCGGTTAGTTTCGTACTTGCACTGATATGCGCTTGGTTGCAGACTACTTGTTTACGCTTTCCGGGCCATTCTTCTTCTAATGGGAGATAGAATGATCCGGACATTAAAATTCCCAGTAGAACGACCACTCGTTCTTTACATCTACCGACATCTACATTTATCACCGAGCCACAAAGATGCTGCTCTTCTATTTGTGTTGATATACGTTTGGCTTGTTCAACTAATTGCGAGTATGTAAAAGTTCCATTTCCATCCTTAACAGCCTCACTATTGGGATGTTTAAGGGCATTTGTTAATATCTTCTCGAGTATGAATAATCTTTGTGGATGCATGTGACTTCTCCTTTAACGACGAATGATTCTTTATCCACGTTTTCTAATTTGATTAGTGACGACTGCAGGCATTATTCCCACTAACGCCAGTGCACACCAATACCAAGCCGTCAATCCTGCAGGACGTAGTGCCGGAACGATCCAACCGCCAAGGAATGAGCCTGCCGATTCACCAATGGCTGCAATTATCAGCCGATAGTTCAGAATGTCCACCAAAGGCTTATCTGGCTGTGCCTCTACCAGAGCAATATTGATTAATGGCGCATAGATGCATTCTGCAATGGAGAACACAACCAAGGAAATGATGCATATCCACCAGTACGATGAGACTCCGCAGGCGAATAGAGCGAAGGAAATTCCATAAATCCCCAGGCTTTTGACTATGAATGAGGTGGCATTATGTTCTTTGGTCATATTGCGCGAGATGATCTTACTTACCGGCATTTGCAGTGCTATGACCGATATGGCATCAATGGAATAGAACAATCCTCTTATGACTGGACTATCGGATAACGAGTGGAATTCCAATGCCATTCCGGCAAAAAGCTGACCATTCATGATACTGCCCACGAACACCGCCAGGATGGCAAGAACCGTACCGGGACTTTTCAGCGAGTCTGTAATGGTCTTCACGATGGAGGAAGTGTTTTCCTCGCCGCTTTTCTCATTGCGTATGAAGACATGATGAGTCAGCGCTATTGGAGCTAGTAAAGCAGAAAAAGCATAGAGTCCGACGATGATTGCAATAAAGAGCGTTTGTCCGAAAGCCTTATATACGTAATTCGAACCCAGAGGTCCAATCGCGGATCCAAGATTGGCTGCCATGGTCACTAAAGCAAACAAAGAAGCCTGAATTTTTTTATCCTTTACTGTAGCGATGATATGCCCTCGTAGGGCAAAATTAACCAATGAAATACCGAGTCCCAGCAAAGCCAAATCCGCAAAAAGGAAGCCGATAAAACCACCCATTGCCGGTTGTAGCAGCAAAAGTGAAAAAACCATGAATCCGAAACCGGTCTCGGTGAGGGATACCGTTGAGAAACGCTCAATCAGGCTACCTATAAAAACAGTACTGCCTCTAGAAAAAAGAGATAAAATTCCGAGCGCCAGCCCAACATATAGCGATGACGCCGCAGAAACTTGGCCGGTGAGAATAACCGAAAGAAGGGAGAAGAGACCGCTGTACGCAGCAGTATTCAAAAAGTAATTCACTGATATGGAGTCTCTTTTAATATCGTTCGGCTTCTCCATTTGAATGGACCTTCCTTTATGCTTTACAAATAATGTCTCCCCCATGCTAGTTGTCATAGGGGAATTGTTCATTGCTGCGTCCACATATAGTGACGCTTGGTTTTGGCGTACCTGAGGGCACCAAGCCTCGGACAACGCAAACAATGCAACGTTCCACAGTCCGAATTCAGCAACGAAGCGGAAAAGAACGACTACTCGTCCATCTCTGTCTCGTCTGGCTGGATGGGTCGCTGCACGGACGATCCGCCGGAGAGCATTTCCAAGTAAACCGGAATCGGACGAGCACATGCTGCTAAGTAAGCAGCTACAACGTGCTATACAGCTCATCGACTGATTCGGCGATGAGTTCGGGATATTTAGCTCGTGTGGCTTTGCTCAGCGGTTTTTTGGTGAATACCGCCAAATGGGTGGCGGCAAATCCACGAACCAATCCGACACGGTCGCGTAAGGACTCGATGGTCTCGGTCTCGTCAAGATTGTTGCGCCATTTGCATTCGCCAAGCAATATGGTTTTTGATGAGGCGTCGGCTGCAATCACGTCGATGTCGGTCTGTTCGTGTTTTGCCGGGTTGGTTCCCCACCATTTCCTGAAGGAGGTGGCGAGGAACGGAAGTTTTCCAGCGGCGTTGGCATAGGCCAGCTATTGGGCGCAAATCGCTTCGAATTGCTGACCGACATAGGTGGCGAACGCTTCGCCGAGAGCCAGTCTACGCGCTGCGATACTGCCCGCATTCTGTTCCACGGCACCCATGTTGGGGCCTACGAAGCGGAACCAGTATGCGAAGAAGGGGTCTTTGATGATGTACATGCCGCGGCGCGAGCGCTCCGGTTTTTCACTGAACGGCACTCGCTTTCCGACAAGGCCGAGGTTATTGAGTGTTTGCAGGTACAGGTTAACATTGCCGTGCTCGACTCCGGAATGCTCCGCGATTACCTTGGGCGTCGATTCGCCGTTTGCAATGGCCTGCATCACCGAAAAATAGATTGCAGGCTCGCGCAACAGCATCATCGGTTCCTCGTACAGTGTGCCGAGTTTGTCGAAGCAGAGGTTGATGACGTTGGACTGGTAGCCGGCCGATTCGTCAAGTTGGCTCAGATAATATGGCGTGCCGCCAAAGGTAGCGTAATAGTCTACCTGCTCAATCGGCGGGGTGTTCGGCAAGAATTTCGCGACTTCCAGATAGTTGAGTGGCTGCAGCCGGATTTGCGCGGTGCATCTGCCGAATAAGGGACTTTTGGAGCCAAGCACCTTGCTTTCCATGAATCCTTCATTGCTGCCGGAAACAATCAGCATCACATTGGTTCGTTTGAGATCATGGTCGATGGCGATCTAGAGGACCGAGGGAAGGGAGTTGTTGGCGAGTGCTGCATAAGGAAACTCGTCGAATACCAATACCATCGGTGTACTGGATTCCCGTTCTCGTTTGGCTATGTAGTCAAAGGCTTGCTGCCATGTGGCGAAGGGCGGCGTTTCTGAAGGCTGCCCGTAAAATTCGGCGATGGTCGGAGCGAAAGCTCCGCCGAAGATTGCAGCAAGGTTGTAGCTCAGACCGGCGCCGGAGTAGCGCACATGGGTCGGGAACAGCTCAGGCAGGTAGACGCCGCACGGTCCGAACAGGCCACCCATGATGACAAAGCCGACGCACAGGAAGATCATCACACGCGGCACACTGTGCACCAGCAGCACCGGAGTGAAGAAGCTGAACGCCATAGCTCAACGACCAAGTACTAAGCACGTAGAACAACGTGTAGGTGATGCCCATGGCGAGCGCACCAAGCACGACTTCCTTCCAGTACGGAAGCAGTGAACGCAGCGGATGCTTGACAACGCGGTGTTCATCCCCGACCTTCCGGAAAAAGGCAACAAAAAGCCCGAAGGCAGAAACCTCCAAGCTTAGAGAGAGAAGAGAAGAAGGAATTCAATTATCGGAAACCTTGCGGTTCGGGGCTTTTGCAGCTGAGACATAGTTAACCTCTCTCTAACCTTCAGGAACCACCATGTTTTTCTGCGAGTTTCCTGTGAATCCGCACTCACCGACACACGCGAGCAGCCGTGTACCCGAAACCCACATACTCCCCACAATCCGCATGCCCAAAATCCGCACTCCCCCGCCAAGCTCGCATCTCACATCCATATGCAAACACAACGGCCCCTCCGCGGAGGGACCGAAGCAATGTACTAATGCGCAGAATGCTCTAGTTCTTGAAAGAGTGAATCGGTGCCGGAATACGGCCGCCACGGGTCACGAAGGCCTCGCAGCTGGTCTGGTTGACCGGAATGATCGGCGCATAGCCCATCAGGCCGCCGAAGTTGGCCATCTCCCCTACGCCTTTGCCTTCCACCGGAATCACGCGCACGGCGGTGGTCTTCTGGTTGACCATGCCGATCGCGGCCTCGTCGGCGATGATGCCGGAAATGGTGGCTGCGGTGGTGTCTCCCGGAATGGCAATCATGTCGAGGCCGACGGAGCACACGCAGGTCATGGCCTCAAGCTTTTCGATCTTCAGGCAGCCATTGGTTGCCGCGTCGATCATGTTCTTGTCTTCGGAGAC
>JAIJJM010000756.1 GCA_022728415.1 Collinsella sp.
ATCTTGAGCGGGTCGTTCACGCGCGAAGGATCCAGCAGGTACATGACCGATCGCACCACGAACGAATGCGTGACCACCAGCACGTTGCCGCCGCCCGCAGCAAACGCCTGCCGGCCCGCTTCGCTGAAGAAGCTTTCCAGACGCGCCTTCACCTGGTCGAAGCGCTCCGCGCGCCCGGTGTCGTCCTGGTCGGCCAGCACCTCGGCCATAAGGTCAGCCGCCTCGCGGGGCTCGACCATGCCTCGACGGTCCAAGCCGCTCGCATAGGCACTCAACAGATCGAACACGCGAGCCTCGGCGTCGCTCTTGGGATCGGGTCGGCAAACGTCGCCGCAGCGGCGCTCGGCACCCGTTCCCGCTACGCCCGGCAGCACATCGCGGGCCATGCGCGCGAGCATGCGCACCGTGCCCTGACTGCGCGAAAGCGGCTGCAGGTCGGCATCGCCGCGACGGGCGACCATGTCCGAGAACAGCATCTGGCGTTGCATGTTGTCGACGAAGCTGCGGCCATCGCCCATAAGCTCCCACAGCGAACGAAGCCACGACGCGGGGGTTTTGTAGTCAACGCCTAGCGAGGCGCCAGCAACCGCAGCATCTTGGCGGCACAGATCGAGCTCGGCAAACGAGGGCGCCAGCAAAACGGCACGCCCGTGGCGGGCAACCAAGTCGGCGAGCAACGATGCCTCGGCATCGCTCAAGTTCGTACCGGTATTGGTGGTATAGATTCGAACAGGCATGGTCCTCCACTCAAACCGTTCGCAATAATCAATGTATTCATCCTACCCGCCCACGCGGACAGATTTGCCCCACGCCAACAGATTTGATTCCTCCGCCCCCAAGGGATCAAAAAAACCGCCCCCGAAGGGACGGTTCTGCGCAATTCGATTTTGCCGCTGGCCTACTCGCCATCCTCCAGTTTGATGAGGATTTTGCGATAGCCACCGTACTCGCCATTAAGCGCCTTGGACACGCGGCTCACCGTGGTGGACGAAGCGCCGGTGCGGGCCTGAACCTCAACATAGGGCTCACCCTCATCCAGATAACGCGCGACCTGCAGGCGCTGAGAAAGATCGCAGATCTCGCGCGGTGTGCAGATATCGGTTAAAAACGCCTGAATATCGTTCTCGTCGTCCAAAAGACTAAATGCGTGGACCAGCTGCTTGACATCAGGCTTGTCAAACATGTTCTCGATATTCATCGATCACCGCCAAACCCGCCAAAAGGCATCGAAGTTGATACTGACATCGGGCATCGTTCGCCCGTTCTATGCAATAAAACAATGCATGGAGCATTTGCCCGTAGCAGTGTAGCACACCACTAAACTAAAGCGATAGGGCTCTCTGTCAGCGGCACGTTTTTCAGGACGAACGCCGTTTAGAAACCGAATGCGCACGTAAGCTCCACGAGTATTTGAGACAATGGGCGCCCAAACACCGCGGCGCGCCCGCGCAACCATCCAAGTCGCCGCCGCAAGCCGCTTCACGCGACGCCGGCAACCCCGGCGCAAGAA
>JAIJJM010000757.1 GCA_022728415.1 Collinsella sp.
GATTCATGGTCCTATAACTGGGCCAAGAGCTTAGGAGATAGCCCCAAACCGTGGAGCACGGTGGCCGATGCCACTGGCAACGGACCGACCATGAATTTTCTGCGATTAGTCCATACCAAAACCATGGATAAGCCCGAAGATTACAGTGAAGAAACCATGGCAGCGCTGGCCAAACGCTATAAGAAGAGCGCAAAAATCACCAACGAATCCCGCGCCAATAAACTCACTGATAACACCGTGATCATGATTCTTTCAGAATCGTTCTCCGATCCAACGCGAGTGCCGGGTATTACATTTGCCGAAGACCCGATGCCCAATATTCGCGCGTTGAAAAACACGACCACCGCTGGTTTGATGCTTTCTCCAAGCATCAGTGGAGGCACCGCGAATATCGAACATCAGGCCTTAACCGGACTCAGTCTGGCATTGTTCGATAATTCCATGCAATCCCCCTACCAAGAGCTGGTTCCACATCAGAAGTCACCATACACATTCAATCAAATTTGGAATAGCGTATACGGCAAAAATGGTTCTGTGGCATTCCATCCTTTCCGCAAGGACATGTATTTGCGTGATAGCGACTACAAGAAATTCGGTTTCAGCAAACTGTATACGTTGGACAGCAAACCAGAAATCACACATCAAGATCACCTCGGAACCTCACCTTATGTGAGCGATGCTGCCTCATACCAAAATGTCCTTGATGCGCTCGGCAACAGCGACCACGCACAATTCATTCAGTTGGTCACTATGCAAAATCACACACCGTATGATGACTATTATCCTGACAATCAGTTCAGAGAAGCCGATGTTTCTGAACTTTCCGATGATGAAAAATGGGATATCGACAGTTATGCCAAAGGTGTTAATATCACGGATCAGGCCACTGAAGACTTTTTGAATCAGCTTAATTCGACGGATAAGCCAATCACTGTTATCTTCTACGGCGATCATCTACCCGGCGTTTACAATACTGCAGCAGCCGACGAAAACAATGCAATTCCGCTGCATGAAACTGATTACTTCATCTGGTCGAATCAGGCTTCCGTGTCCGCTGGCACCAAACTCGATTCACAGACTTCCAGCTACACATCATCAAACTATTTCATGGCCCTAGCCGCTGAACATCTCGACGCCAAAGTATCGCCCTATCTGGCAATGCTTACACAAACGCAAACGCAAATTCCAGCGATTAGCCGTCTGGTTAGCTCTAATGCCTCATGGGGTGATGGTAGTACCGTTTACCTAGATGCCGAAGGCAATCACGTGACAAGCAAGAACCTCTCAAAAGAGGCAAAGCAGATGCTCCATGATTACCGTTTGGTGCAGTATGACATGACTAAGGGCAAAAACTACCTCAGCAATTACGGATTCTTCGACGTTCAATAGATCTTGAATAGTCTGACTGTATTTCAGACTTCCTATTACAATATTCAGGTACGTTATTGAAGAAATGAGTGAGCATAGTGGACGATACCCAGGATAATCAGGAGTTCACAGTAGAAG
>JAIJJM010000031.1 GCA_022728415.1 Collinsella sp.
TGGCCGCCATGTTCATGCCGGGGATGATGCCGCACAGGTTGAACACGAAGATCGTGAAGAACAACGTCGAAATCATCGGCACGTAGCGCTTGCCGCGCAGCTCGCCCATGACCTGATATACGACGCTGTCGCGCACGAAGTCGATGCCCATCTCGACCACGCCTTGCCAGCGGCCGGGGATGAGCTTGGCGCGCTTCGCCGTGATACCGAGCACCACGAGAAGCACCACGGTCGCCACGATGCGGATCAATATGATGCGATTGATCGCGAAGGGGGTTCCCTGGAACAGGATCTCGGGAGGAAGAAAATCATTGACCGTTGGCAGTTCGGGACCGCTGTCGGCCGCCAATAGTGCGCCCGTACCGACCGCATCTACCATATCGCGCCTCCTGCTCTCATTATCAGCTGTCAGTTTAGCCCAACGGTTGAGGCGAATGTGACGTTTGGATATCGTCCGTCCAGCCGTTATCGAAGCTGCCCGGGCATAAGACCGACCAACCGGAGTTCCTGCCCAGACATTCCGCTCCGAATGACTAAGTGATTATCCTATGACCACCTTTGACAACACGCAACACGCCTTATTTTTCAAGGGCTGTACGGCGTTTCTTCGCCAGATGTGTGAGCGTTAACATATTGGTCATTGTCTCATTATCTGGACGGTTTTTTAAACACTGCTCATAAGGCATGGACAAAAGAGGCGGTATTCCACCTATTGAGCACGGCGATGGCCCTCTTTTGTACGCCATGTGGACACCAAACCGTGCTAATGCAACAAATCTCGAATCTCCGCCCAATTACAGCGGGATTCCGAGGTCATCTGCGCCCTCCAGATCCGAAAGACCATCAACGGGAGCCGACCGGAATGGTCCCAGACCCCCGTCAAACGACCGCAGCGCAGGCGAGAACCATCATTCGCCACGCATCACGCCGTAGTCGTCATGGACGAACGGTGAGAAATCGTCCTTGCGCGGACCGGCGGGCGCGTGGCGGAAACGATCGATGCCAAGCCGGCGCTCCGCCCGCAATCCGGGCACTTCGGTGAGATCGTACGGCGTGGTCTGATACACCCAGTTCAGCCAATTGCGCCACAGCAGATTCGCGTGCGATCGCCATGCGAACAACGGCTCAAGGTGCGGATCGTCATGCGGGAAGTAGTTGTGCGGGAACGGGACGTTGCTCATCCCCTTCGCCATGTCGCGCTCGTACTCCTCCTGGAGCGTCGTCTTGCCGTACTCCCAATGGCCGAGAGCGAACACTTCGGAGAAATCGCGAGTGGCGATCAGTCCAGGCCCGGACTGCGGACCCCAAGTGAGCACTTGCAAGTCGGGATTCGCCGCCACGTCGGCCTCGTTCACACCCGCCAGACGGGAGTGCGGCTGCAGCGCGATCTCGTCGAAACCATTGGTCAGGAAGCAGTACTCGTCCTGCAGGTACTGCGGGAACACCCCGAATATCTTCTCCGGCAGGTCGACCTTGCGCACGCCATACCGGTAGTTGAGCGCCCCCATCGCGCCCCAGCACAGGTACATAGTGGAGAACACATGGGTGCTCGCCCAGTCGAGAATCGACTTGAACTCGTCCCAGTAATCGACCTGGTCGAACGGCAGGTGCTCGACCGGGGCTCCGGTGACGACGAAACCGTCATAGTAGTTGTCGCGGAAGGCATCCAGCGTCTCATAGAACTTGACCAGATGATCGTGACTGACATGGGTCGGTTCATGGGTGGATGTCTTCATGAAGTCGATTTCGACCTGCAGCGGCGATTTGGAGATCAGGCGCAGCAGCTGCGTCTCGGTTTCGACCTTCTTGGGCATCAGATTCAGGATCACCAATTTGAGCGGTCGCACACGCTGGCGCTCCGCCTCGGGCTTCTCCAGGGCGAAGATGCGTTCCGAGTCGAGGATGGCACGCGCGGGCAGGCCGCTTGGGATCTTGATAGGCATGTTCTTATTATGGCAATGGTCGGGATATTGATACGCCGTCAGGTTATCGCCATGAGTTATGACCGGTTATCAATCCCGGCATTTCACTCAGCGCAAAAATCCGACACGCCGATTTGACAATCTCGCATTCTCCCCTATCTTAGATAGAGCTGTTTGAAAACAGCCGTCGCGGGGTGGAGCAGCTCGGTAGCTCGCTGGGCTCATAACCCAGAGGTCCATGGTTCAAATCCATGCCCCGCTACCAACGAAAACCTAGGAATCATGCGGTTCCTAGGTTTTTATTTCCTTCTGTCCTGCATACAAGCACAGATGTGGACAAATTCTGGACAAACTATCATTTACCTTTGCTCTTCTTCTCACTATCCGCACGCAACTTTTCATACCGCCTTCGCTCTGCCTTTGTAGGACTCGCTAGTCTATTCGGTAAATCATTTACCGCAAGAATTGGCTCGACGTACAGCGAATATTTGTAAGGCCGCCCGTTTAGTCCAAGCACTGTCTCGCATTCCTCCTCAAGTTGCGGCGGTATAGTTACGCCGTCTTCAAGAAGCAGGTGGCGGATCCCGTATAGATTCGTAACATTTGACTCCAAATAGTCGAAAACGCTGGAATAGATTTTCGCCGGACTGATGCCGTATTCGTCCTCTTCTGTCGGCAACGAATACTTGAAGGAGTTCTCTACAATCTCTTTTACCGTGTCCAAACTTTTTTCCAGTTCGAGAATTCTATTCTGCTGGAATTCGCCCGTGGCTTTCCCCGCAACCACGCTTCGGAATTCATCGTCTAAGGGGAAACGGTCCGGCTTGCTCTGGATATACTTCAACAACTCTCGCCCTACAAGCCGAGAAGTCTCCTCACCATAAGGACGTCCCCCGTTAACAGCACCCCAATCGATGAATGGGATACTCGTTTCAGTCTTTCGATGAATCCACTTAAGCCCGATCATCGCTCTTGCCGCTGTCATGAAATCTGGTGCGACGGGTACAAACGTCACCCACTCACTCTCAACTTTGATCACACAGACCCAGCCATTTCGAAGCACATACCAATTTTCATGCGCCATCACGTCTCTAGCCAATTCGGTGGACACTCGTTCGTTGTCGTTCTTCGCTAATGACCCCTGCACTCTCCTCGGGAAAAGCGTCGCACTTACATTCAGGTCGTCAACGAACCGTTCAAAGTCGTCCGGTCTTTCGAAATCCAGAACACCCCTGCGCAAGTACCAAAGTCGTTTGTATCTTTTCAGCTCCGGCAACGGTATGTCTACGTTCATAAGAATCCGAAGCACATCATCACCAGTGAGCTTTGACCGCCCCGCGAAGATGCTCTTGGTCCTATCTTTGCTGAACCCAAGTTGCTTGCCCACATCTTGTAGCTGCATATGCTCTGCTCTCGCATAATTCCTCAGCGAATCCACCAATATTTTGCTATCAATTCCCATGCTTACCTCAGCCCTAATTGTTTTTTCTAATTTCGTTATCCCAATAATATCAATCCCTCACGCCACTTTAAGTGTAATTTCTGCACCTGAAATTCATCAAACCAGAATGGACGCGTTTACATGGAATTACCAACGAACACAAACGAATGGAGGTGATCAAAATGGCAACCACCACAGAACCGATTTTGCACGTAGAAATCGTGCAGGGTGTGAGCAAGGCAGGCAGGCCGTACGAGTGTCTCGAAGTTCTTCTTGGAGATGACTCCGTTGGCCGTCTCTTCCCGACTCCGCTCGAAATGCGCTCCATCAAAGCCGCTCTGCAAGATAAGTCAAACATGACGTTCTGATCTCTGCTCAATGGCTGCCCCAGGGTGCCGGAGCGAATCACCGCTCCGGCACCTCCATCACACATCGTTCTCCCATTTACCGTATTTAGTCCAAGGAGCAAAAATGGACTTCATCACTAGAGTGCAAATGTTCGCGCAAGACCACTTCACTGCCATCGCAGTCATTCTTTTCCTCCTCCTCGCTGTGTGCGCGTTCTTCATTGCGCGCCACAACAGTTGTGCAACCCGCAAGCATGATGCGCTGTGCACAAAACCGCTCAGCCTGTCGCCAAATGACGAGAAGACCGTGAAAGTGAGATACGCGAGAAAACCCAAGCGCGTGATCTTCCTAATACCCGCCGCACTCACCACAGACGAGGACGTGAACGCGTGGGCAGATGCAGTTGCTCCGCGTCTCGGCCATGCATTCCAAGCAGTGAGCGTAGAGATAATCCCGCAAGGACTGTTCTCAAAAGCAAAATACAAGGTCACATTCGCCCGATTAGAGGAGCTTCGATGAACATCTTCAGACATAGTCAGGAACTGCTGCCAGACCGCTATTCTCTCGGCTTCGACATCGCCAATCCAAAGAGGGCAGTCACAATCCCTCGATCCGCACATCTTGCCGTCATCGGAGAGTCCAACAGCGGTAAAGGTAGCGTCATCGCCAACGTCATCTCTCAGGAGGTGGCATTCGGCGGCGAAGTCTGGTTCATCGATTTGAAAGCGGGAATGGAGGCGGAGAACTACTGCAACATACTGACTCGCAGAGCTTACACTCTCGAAGAAGCGCATGATCTGCTCACCGACTTCAACTCGAACGTGGACGCGCTTGCCGCTGAATGGCGTGGTAAGACGCGCTCACTCACAGACGATCAGACATGCCACCGGCTGCTTGTTATCGATGAAGCAGCGGATATGGTTCGATCAGGGCCGAATAAGAAGCTGTCTGATTCATGTATTGAGCTGGTGCGTTCGATCCTCTCACGTTCCAGAGCACTCAACGGTACGGTTGTGGTTGCCACTCAGAACCCACGCATAGGCACCAGCTTGCCATACAGAAGCTTGTTGCTGACCACCTTAGCGCTGCGTCTGAACTCGAGGAGCGAGGCCGTTATGGCACTTGGCGAAGATGCCGTGAAGCGTGGGGCCCGCCCATGGCAGATACCATTCTCTCGACCTGGCGATGGCTACTTATGGGACACCGAAACCAATCAGACGATCTATCTTCATGTTCCATTCATCAGTGATGAGGAACTACATCAGCTGCATCGGTGACTCGGCTGGCGATGGGCGTAGCACCAGCGAAAGCCCAGAACCAGCAGAGCACCGCCACGAAACATGTATGGGGACACTACGACGCCCCCTGTTGAGATGTGAGATGAGGGACGAAGATGAGTGACGGGAATAACAATCCGAATGAAAGAGGTCGGTATTGGGCTGGCCTGATCTATCCCGGTGACAGCTGCCCGGACAACTGGCAGGAGCTAATGCAGCTGTCCAGCTTACAGATTCTGGCGTCTCCACTCCACGATCAGGACATTGCGGATGCCAAGACTGGTGAGCTGAAGAAGCCCCATCGGCACGTTATCGCGATGTGGATGAATACCACAACACGCAGAAACGCGCAGCGGTTTTTCGAACAGTTCAGAGGGCCGAAAACTATTATTCGGTTGGAAAGCCCTCGTGGGATGGCTCGCTACCTCATCCATCTGGATAACCCCGACAAGGCTCAATATGCGTCAGAAGATGTGCTGGCCTTCAATGGTGCAGACTGGGACAAAATAGCCATCCCGGTTGATGACAAACAGGAGGCCATGTCCATCACGAATCTCGTCGCCGACAAAGGAATCCGTGGTTATTACGATCTGCTCAAGCTATGTGAACAGGAACGCCCCGATCTCTTGGAGTTCGCCACTAGACAAACCGTATTTTGCCGAGAGGTGATCTGGAGCTACTGGCATACGAGCAGCGGAAAGCCACGGAAGGAGGTTGATAATGGCTAATTCTCGAAAAGACTTGCAGGAGATGCCGCAATTCCTCGGAGTGTCGGATCTTCAAAGGCTATTTAGTGTTGGACGTTCCAAGGCCCGCTTGATGATGGATGTCCTGCCGTCTATTCGCGTCGGCAGCAAGGACTATGTCACTGCGACGGCTCTTAACTCATTCATCGAAGAGAATGTCGGGATTCCAGTCAAATGGCCACGTAGGGACCGTTAAGCCCTGTGCTGTGGAACATGCTGTGGTTTCCGCTGCAATGTCGTCAGGCAAGACAAGCCAATAAGGCACCACATCGGCGTGAACGGCAGCAGGTAACGCCACTGCATGCCCTGAACCCCCGGAACATCTCGTGACGTGTACTGGAGCCAGAGGGCAAGATAGGTTAGCATGATGATTCCAAGTGGAACCAGATAAGTCAGCCACGTTGCGGCTAATTGATTGGTCGGCATGGTCTTCCTTACCGTGGCGAGAACTAGAAGGACCAGCAGCGCAAGAAGAGCGGCGTAAATGGCGAGGATGATCAGCGTCTGGCTGCGGGAATCAAGGTTTGACTGCCCAGTGACCATTGCGGTGATGATGTCCTTGGCCGCTGCGAAGAAACCGCTGAAGGTGAATAGCGATTGCTTCCTTGCCTCCATCTCGCTCATGGAGACAATTGATGGTGTAGTGACGAACCAATTGTTGACGTGTAGCCACCAAGCGAGGAATGCGAATGATGCGACGTTTCCTGCGACGATCATGGCCGTGCCGGCCCGGGGCATGCGTTTGCCGTGCACGAGGAATGCAAGAAGTCCGAGCACTACGCAAGGCGCATAGATGAACTTCGTCATTGCGAGGATCAGTGACACGATTGCCAAGGAGCCGCATAGTAGGTTTGAGGGTTGTTTCCACAGCGAACGGAACAAAAGGCAGGTGAACAGACATATCATCATCTGCGTCATAGAGTCGGCTGAGATGGCAAAAGAGTATCGGAATAGCATTAGCGGCTCAACTAGTATGAGCATCATCAATAGCCGGTACTTCGGCAGTAAAGCGATGCAGAGCCCCATGCACAGCGAATAGATTACTAGCATGAATGTTTGTGCCAGATAATACGTTGTTTGGCTGGAAAGGCCTGTGACTTTTCCTATTTCAAAAGCTAGAAGTTGTGGCAGATAAGCGGCCGGTGTATTAGTTGCCGTGTTGTTGTAGGGCACATCCATTGTGTCTGACTCGGCGTTGGCTATGGTCTCGGGCATGACCACATTGGGATCGTAGCCATTATAGTTTGCGACTGAAAAATCGATCCACTGCTTGTCTACATGTCCGCCCACGTTCTCGTTGCTTTGATGCAGCAAGCTTTTTGAATCAACATGATGGGCGAGTATATCGCCATTGGTTATGCTGGAAATGCGGTAAACATGGGACCATGCATCGGGAACCTGCCCAATGGGAGTGCGGAGCATGCACCCCCCCTATAAGCAACGTAAGAATGACAGTCAGCATCGGCAGCCATGCTTGGAGCTTTTTCAGTGTCCTTTTGCTCATCGACTTCTCCCTGATAGGAAACGCTGTTACCTTCTTCCTATTCTAAACGGGTTTGAGCAGAAGAATATGCGTTCGCAGCTATTCCAGCAGTGATCCCATGAAGTCTGCGGCTCGTCGGTCATTCTCACCGACTTCTTCGGCATAGATGTTTAGTGTGGTGTTCAAGCTTTCATGGCCGAGGCGCGCTTGTACGGTCTTCGGGTCAACGCCGCCGGCAACCAGCAATGTGGCTTGTGCACGGCGGAGAGCATGGAAGTTGGGGCCGACGTATCCGGAGCGCTTTACTCGTTCAATGTCACGCTTGTCGGTGTACGTGGTTTCGGTGGTGTAGTGCGCGAGCCCCTCTTTGACGTAGAACCTCCTGCGCCATCTGCTAAAATTGTCGGGGTCTAGGAATCCGCATAGCTTGTTGCTGCACACTGGTGAGTTGGCTTGCTGGGCGATGCCTGCTTCTCTGAACATGGTTTGTTGGCGTGTTTCCCAGTGTCTTAGGTAGTCAACGGTCTGGTCGTCGATTGAGATTGTGCGATGCGATTTAGGAGTTTTGGGGTCTTTCAGTACTTTTTCCTTGCCATACTGCTTGCGGATGCGTAGGCGTGCGTGCTCGAAGTCCACGTCTTCCCATACCAAAGCCAAGGCCTCGCCGCGACGCAGCCCAGTCGCGATGCCCAGCCAGACTGCCACGATACGGCCGTCTTGAGGTTCCTGCTTGATCTTTTGGATGAACGCCAGAGCTTGTTCCTTGGTGATTCGCGTTTCCCTACGTTTCTGCTGGCGCACTTTGGGACGCTTGATGCCCTCGACAGCGTCGCACGGATTGCGGTTAATCAGCTCGTCCAAGAAAGCTTTGCGCATGATCTGCGACAGTTTCATATGCACTTTGTGAATGGCGTCTGGCGACGCGCCGTCTTGTTCGGACATGCGGAGATAGGCGGCTTCAATCTGTTTCGAATCAAGGTCAACCACACGCACGTCGCCTAGGAATTTCGTAATGCGGTCTATCTCGTGTTGGTCTCGCTCAATAGTTAGCGGAGAAACTTTGCCGAGTGCTTTTCGATTAGCTTGAAATGCTTCCGCGTACTCGCCCACGGTGACGTTCCTGCCGGATTTTTCTTCTTCCAGTTCTTCCTTATAGGCAACCAATGCTGCCGTTGCCTCGGCCTTGTTCCCGTAGACCTTACGAGACTTCGACCAATGCCAGGACTCGTGCGTCTCGTCAGGGGCTAATCGCACCCGAATGGAGTACCTGCGACCACGTTCCAGCTCTGTTATTTGCCCAGACGTTTCCCGCTTAGTCATTTGACACCTCCAATGTGTTCAGGTCATTATAGCAGAATCTGGACAAATCTGGACGAAAATAACTGGACAAATTCTGGACAATCAAACCAAGCGGCACCAAGCAGAAACAAGCAACACGCCGCAAAAATAGCCGTTGTCTCAATGTATACTAGACAATACCAATCAAGAACAATAAGAAAAAACGTGGGCTCATAACCCAGAGGTCCAAGGTTCAAATCCTTGCCCCGCTACCAATGCCTCCGGTTTCACATCAAGGAAATCGGAGGCTTTTTCTATATCATCCATGTTCCATCGGGTGCGCCCACTGAACTTCTGGGATAGAGTCGGCGCGGCAATTCCCATAGCCTGCGCCAAATCCTTCTGAGAGGTCTGTCGAATAGCGATAAGAACCTTCATGTTGTATGTAACGCGATCCTGAAGGCTCAGCTCTTGCTTCTGCGCCTTTAACGCCGGCGAGACCATCACTGCAGTCATGTGAACTAGATTAGCAATGCATAGACTTACTTTCAAGTCTTGGATTAGGAATTTACAAACCATGATATTGTTACACATATCTTTTATCCATACATAAAACTGATTTGTATATAACTAATATGGAGTCGAGAATCAAAACCCTGATCGTAGTACGCGGAAGGCCGCGATCTTGTCGACCGGCTCGACGCCTCCAGTGACGCTGACCGCCCCGAATCCCGGAAACGACGATGTGCGCCACATCGTGCTCAGGATGATCGACGGCAGGCATTGGACGGCGATTACAACCAAACGCGGCAAGCGCATCCGCATCATATCCGTGCGCCGATCGCGCAAGAACAAGGAGGCATGCCATGAAAGCAAAAAATGATGCCAAGGCGATCACCAGCGACCAGCTTGAGGAGATGTTCGACAACGGCGACGACATCCTCAGCTATGTCGATCTCGGCAATCCCGTAGTCGAACATCATCCCCCGCTGGAGAAGCGAATCACGCTGACGATGCCCGCATGGATGGTCAGCGAACTGGACGAGGAAGCCGCCGAGCTGGCAATCAGCCGCAACGCCGTCGTCAATACATGGGTCGCCGACCGGTTGCGCACCATGCGACGTCGCGAAAACGCCCACGCCTGACCCATATACCATTGAGGCCCATGGTTCAAATCCATGCCAAATAGAAGGCTAGGAATTACAAGATTCCTAGCCTTCCTGTTCTATTGCGCCTTTCTCAAGTGCCTCAAACCATCCCCCGGTCTCGCTAGACAACCTTCGCCAGCGGCAGTGTCAGCGGCGGGATCGGCGGCGGAAGGCCAGGGCACCGATGGCGGCCGCGGCGGCTCCGGATCCGACGACGATGATGGCGACGACCCCCGCACCGGTATGAGACAGCACCGGCTTCTCGGGCTCTGGATCCGCCTTCGGCTCAGCGGGTGGATCATCAGGCACTTCGACGGTTACGGTCTCCCCTTCGACGCCGAGCTCATGCGAAACCAGCACATCACCGTCACGCGAGCGAAGCGACGCTCTCCAATACACCAGTCCCGCCTTCGGCGAGCGCACCTGCGGACTGGCGATCGTCTGCTCGAACAGCGTATGGTCCACTTCGGCGCGGGCCTCGTCAAGCAGCACGCCGTTCATGCCGGGCACCGCCCCTTCCTCCACCGCCTCGTACGCCGTGAACGTCACATAGGCCCCTTCGGGCACATCGCCCACAATCCGCGCCGTATCGCGGAACGGCTCATCGACCCGCACAATGCCCGGCTCCACCTGCGTGGTCAGCGCCGGCTTGCGTGGCCGTGCCACATCCCATATGCGCACGCGCTCCCACGCGTCATCGTATGCGCTGGACGCCGGCATCACCCGGTCATCGCCGTCGAAGCTCCAAACGAACACGTACCATCCGTGCGATTCGGCCACGATGTGCACCGGATCGCCATGAGCGTCCGGCGCCCCGGCGCCCACTCGGATACGCCCGTTGACCGCCGGATAATCCCACACGCCAATCAACCGGTGATTGCTGTCCTCGGCCGGCGGCGTCTCCCCCTGAGGCCGGTACGCCTCGTCGCCGGCGGAATCATTCGGATCGCCCGCCCACCACACGCTCACCTGCGCCATCGCCCGGTCAGCGCCGATGCCAAGCTTGACATTGCCGCCAAAGGATCCGTGATCATCGGGGAATCCGTCGACCGTAATGGTGTCGCTCAGTTCGGAACCAACCACGCCGGTATGCTCCGTGACCGTGGATTCCACACTCACCCGAGCACGGTTCGAATTCGTCTCCGTGTATTCCAGGAACCCGCTGACCACATCCTTACCTATATATTGTCGCGCAGTATCGCTCAACTTCTCGACTTCGAACGCCCACACCCATGTGCCGAATCCTCCACCTCGCGGCGCCTCATACGCCGCGTCGCCGCCCGGCTCGGCCGTTGCCCTCACGTCCACGCGCTGCCCGGGAGCAGTGAACGACGCCTCGCCATAAGCGGACGGCCGGAATCCCATTGTGCCCAGCCTCGCGATGAACTCCTTCGCCGTCTCGTCGGCACCAGGCATGACCGGCTCGGACAGATCGCCCACGCCGAGCCCGTCGAAATACCATCCGGACGCCCGCAACTCCAATCCGGACGCCCAGGAATCGCCGTCATCCACCCCGGATGTGACGGTATCCACGACCGGCTGCCCGGCGTCGACCACCTTGGCCGCGACGGCGGTGCCCAGTGTGGGCACGAACTCCTTGCGGACCGAGAAATTCACCGCCTTGCCGCTCACCTGCGAAGAGCCGCCGTAACGCACCAGATCCTGGCCTCCCGCGACTGCGAACACGTCCACCTGCTTGCGGTCATATGCCACACTCGCCTTCACTTCACCCTCGCCGGTCGCCTTCCACGAGTACACGACCGGCTCCGCCTCGGATATCCCGGTCACCGTCGCGCTCCCGTTCGCGAACACCGCCGGACCGTTCAGCGTCGCGGCGTATCTGATCCCGGCGATCGTCTTCCCCTGCGCATTGGTCACCGATACCGTGACGCGCCCGGTCCGCGTGCCTTCGGCGTATGTACGCGTCACCGTCGCATCCGCCGGGGCGTTGGATCCCGCCTCCTCCCAC
>JAIJJM010000758.1 GCA_022728415.1 Collinsella sp.
CTATTGTCGCGCGTCTGGCCACGGCAAAACATCCCGATAAATAGCGGTTAGCGGTTAATAAAGCAGGGAAAACGACAGGAAGGAGATAATGCACACAGGCCCTCCCGGCGCAGGCCGGGAGGGCGTGTAACGGATTACTTCTGCGGACGCATGGCCGGGAAGAGGATCACGTCGCGGATGGTATGGCTGTTGGTAAACAGCATCACCATGCGGTCGATACCAATACCCAGACCCGCGGTCGGCGGCAGGCCGTACTCGAGGGCGCGGATGTAGTCGGCGTCGTAGTACATGGCTTCGTCGTCACCGTGGCTCTTCGCATCGGCTTGGGCCTTGAAGCGGGCGGCCTGATCGTCCGGGTCGTTGAGCTCGGAGAAGCCGTTGCCGAGTTCTCGGCCGGCGATGAAGAGCTCGAAGCGTTCCGTCACGTCGTGGTTGGCGTCGGAGGCGCGGGCGAGCGGGGAGATCTCCGTCGGATAGTCGATGATGAAGGTCGGCTGGATGAGCTTGGCTTCGGTCGTCTCCTCGAAGAGGGCCATCTGCAGGGCGCCGAGGCCGACGTAGTCGGGCTGCGGCTCGCCGAGACGGACGAGTTCGGCGCGCAGGAAGGCTTCGTCGGCGAGCTGTTCGGCCGTGTAGTCGGGCGAGTACTTGAGGATGGCTTCAACCGGGGTGAGGCGGTCGAAGGGCTTCTCGAGGTCGATCTCATGCCCCTGGTAGGGCAGGATGGCGGAGCCGGTGGCTTCGCGGGCGGCCGTGCGGAGAAGGTCTTCCGTGAACTGCATCTGGTCGCGGTACGTCCAGTACGTGCAGTAGAACTCCATCATCGTGAACTCGGGGTTGTGACGGACGGAGACGCCTTCGTTGCGGAAGTTGCGGTTGATTTCGAAGACGCGCTCGAAGCCGCCCACGACGAGGCGCTTCAGATAGAGTTCCGGCGCGATGCGCAGATAAAGGTCCAGGTCGAAGGCGTTCATGTGCGTGGTGAACGGACGGGCGGCGGCACCGCCGTGGATAGTCTGCAGCATCGGCGTCTCGACCTCGATGAAGTCGTGGTCATCGAACGTGCGGCGCAGCGAGGCGACGGCCTTGGACCGGTTGCGCACCATGTTGCGCACCTTCTCATCGGCGATCATGCCGATGTACGGCTTGCGCGTGCGCGTGTCGTCGTTCAGGTCCTTGTGCAGGGCGGGCAGCGGCTGCAGCGCCTTGGACGCGATGGCCCATTCGGTGGCGAACACCGACAGCTCGCCGGTCTTGGACGCGATCACGCGGCCGCGCAGGTACAGGTGGTCGCCGAGGTCCACAAGCTGCTTGAACTGCTTGAGCGAGTCAGCGCCGATCTCCTTCTTGGAGATCATGCCCTGGATCTTCGTGCCGTCGCCGGCCGACAGCTGCACGAAGCACAGGCCGCCGCCGTTGCGCAGAAACAGGACGCGCCCGGCGATGCCGACCACGTCCTCGGTCTCCTGACCGGCTTCAAGCTTGCCGTCATACTTGGCGCG
>JAIJJM010000759.1 GCA_022728415.1 Collinsella sp.
GACTGGCAGGGTAAACCGCTGGATTACACTCCGCGCGAGTCGTTCCTGAATCCGGGGTTCAGAGTGTCTATTTACTAAATTCAGATGGCAGAAACAGTGTATTTCCTGATTCTGCCATCCTGATTTATCCCAACCTAATAAGTTATAAATAAAAAGAGATTGTATTTAAAGTGCAAAAATTCAATTGCTAATAAGTTACATTTTAATAATGAGCGTTTTTTGATAGTTTACTTCTATAATGAGATATTTAATGGCGACATAAAATAACCTAATAAAATAAGGTAGCCATATGTTACCCAGGATCAGACACAATAATTTTATTGGTGCGGTGGAGTTATTTGTAAAATCATCGCATACAAAAACACATTCAAACAATTTTTTTAATAATATTCAGCATGCATTTAAGAAAAAAGATTGGATTTCGAATTATGATAGCCTGTTAACTTTGAGGGAGTTCTTTCGTTGCGCAACTCAGATTGATAAAGATAGTTATCAAGTGCTTTCATCAAAAAATGGAACTGTTAACGCTATGGATAAGTTTCTTATCAGTTTCAGCCTTAAAGATAACGGTGCCGAATATACAATGACATTGCGAGGCAGTGGATTTGAATACGAAGAAACCCCCATAACAATAAATGAGTATAACTCATTCATGGATTTCAAAAACCGTGAATTTCCGTTAGAACAAAACAGACGATTGTATGCCTGGGATATTCTGCAGAAAAAACAGTCTGACATACCGAAAAGGATTAAAGGTTATATTCACCAGGCGATTGGTGACGTGTCTTTAGGTTATGCCTTATTGGAGGATATAGTAAGTAAATTAAAACGGGGTAAATTTGAACTCCAAATACCAGGAGGTGGAATTAAAGAATGCGATGGATGGTATATTTACGAAAAAATAATTGATGATGATTTTGCCATAGTTATAGAATCTTTGGGCTTTGCGCTTAAAATCTATGGAGGGGATGAACGTTTTCGTAATGGTTCCTTTGTTGTTTTGGAGGATGAAGATTACTCTCTTATTTATAATTTTCTGGTTAATGCAGGTTGCCAACAAGTCGAATTAGCCGAACAAGTGGATGCGATAGTAAGTGCGAATCTGGCCGCAGATAGTGATATTACCAAAGAAAAGATTTGCGAGAAATATAAATCGACCATTGAGGCGTTTAAAAAAGAGCAACTAGCGTTACCAGTATTAGTTCGGTGTAAGAACTCAGAGACTTAATTCCCCTATCCCATAGATAACGATAGGGGAAAATTATTTTTGCAGAATTTATGTTATTGCCATTATTTGAGCAACTTTTGCAGCAGGTCCATCACTTGCTGCACCTCTTCCGGTGTGAGCGCCCCGTCTTTGGCCCATTGCACGCGACCGTCTTTATCCAGCACCACTACAGCAGAACTTTCTTCATCCAGCTGCCAGGCACCGCGCGCGACGCCATTGCTATCGACAATAAACTGCGACCAGGGATAAAGCTTTTTATTACTCTCCAGACTG
>JAIJJM010000760.1 GCA_022728415.1 Collinsella sp.
CCGGAACCGTGCTCGCGCACCATCCACACGCCGTCGGGCTCCCCCGCCAACACCAGCCGGTCCTCGCACAGGGTGACGCGGTCCACCGAATCGTTCACGATCGGCTTTTCCACCACGCCGAGCTGCACGGCCTTCATGCTGACCCGTTCGAGAATCGCATCCGAGTTCATCACGTGTACGGCGAAGTCGAAACTGTCCATGTTCCGAGCCATCACCGGCAACGCCTTCGGCAGCAGAATCGCCGCGGTCGTGTGCGAGAACGAAACGGCCAGCGGCTCACGCGCCTCCTGCACGCGGGCGATCTGCTCACGCGTATCCCGCCATAATCCGTCGATGCCGATGGCGGTCTGGTACAGCATCCGCCCGGCCTGTGTGGGCGTCACGTCGCTTTTCGCATTGCGCACGAACAGCGGCGCGCCGACCATCTGCTCCAATTGGGCGATACGCGACGACACCGTCGACTGCGACACCTTCAGTTCGTCGGCAGCCAGCGTGAACTGGCCCACCTCGTATACGGCGACCAGGGTTTCGAGCAGAGGGAACATGGTTTAACTGTACGCTGTATGATGCACGAATATTTCAATTAGCTTGGGCGTAGCCCTAGGCCACGGACCTGGACCACCCTCAGTCTCGCTTTGCGAGCCAGCTCCCGCCAGCGGGACCCCAATGGTTTTCATATCACTATGCTTCGCGCAGTTTTGCGAGCTGTGTTTTGGCCTTGTGGAGCTTGGCATAGATTTCATTGCGCTGAACAGGATTCTTGACGCGCTGATGGTCGCGGGTGAGCTTGTCCACTTCGGATTCGAGCCGAGCAATTTCAGTATGGCGAATGATGCGCGCATCCAGATTTTCGATCTCCGGCGTGCCCAGAATGGTCTGTGAGCACAGCGAGGCCCACAGCTCATCAATAGTAGAGCCGGCCAGCTCCAGCTGGGTCTCCCCCGCCGGCTGCCAATCGCCGGCATATACCCGATAGATCGGCGTGTGGCCGGCACGCCCCGGTATCGCCCGACGCACGGCGAACGCACATTCCTCACGTGTGCTGCCCTCGAACGGCACGTCGCGTACGCACACGAACACGATGCCCGATTTACGCTGCCCGGCAATCAAATCGATGACCTCGTTCGGTATGCCAGTGGCTTTGGCCGTAAGCTTCAGTCCGATGACCAGCACTTCCGGAACCAGTTTGCCGTCCGCAAGCCCAGTGTTAATCGACCGGACCAACGCCAGCATGGTAATGGATTCGATTTCGTTCACCAATCGCTGCTTGAGTTTGCCTGAAATCGGTGCCTTGCCCACGAACAAGGCTTTCGGCAGTGTGCCTTTGGCTTCGGGAATCGCCGTGGAGACGGGCAGTCCCAGTGAAAGCGCGGATACGGAACCACAGTGTGCGGCTTGCGAACCAGTCATCATCGACCTTCTTTCCCGGCCTGCCATCAGTGTCATACCCTCGCAGTGCAGCAGTCCGTTTATCTATTGGAAAGCAACACTAGCGCATCC
>JAIJJM010000761.1 GCA_022728415.1 Collinsella sp.
GTTTAAGGAACTATTCCACCGCAACTTATAGGCCTGCTGGGGCAGCGCCAGCTACTTGAGGCTGGTGGCGATGAGGGGGCGGCCGAGGGCTGCCTCGAAGCGGTCGGCCATAGCCGGGTCGCTGAGCGTGTCGACTTGGTTGAGCATGATGCGGGCATTGCTGAGGTTCAGCATCCGCATCTCGGCATTGAGCACCTGGGCGACGCGCTCGGGCGTGGCGATGTCGGTGGGCTCGCAGCCGCAACGCTCGCAGAAGAGCTCGGGGCGGTGGACGGCTTCGTTGATGGGCTTGCCGAGCCCCGAGGCGCCAACGACCCAGACAACGTTTGCCGTGGCGGCGGGAATTACCGGCTCCCAGGCGGCATGCGCCTTGAGCGGGAGTCGCTTGCTGCCATCTGCCTCGGCCAACACATAGTCAAAGCGCTGCGCCAACTCGTTGAGCGGCTCGGCGGGGGCGGAGAGCTTGCCTGTCTCCGGGTCCAAAACACCCGCTTGGCAGATGCTTCCGCGGACAAGGCCCGCGCAGGCCTCGCAGGTGCAACCAGGGACATGTGCGGCGCCCGGCTTCCAAGGCGCGGCGTCCAGGCGACGGCTCGACCCGTCCCATGGCACGCCGGCGACGGGAAACATGTGCGTGGTGGTGCAGAGGAGCACGCGGCCGCCAGCGCGCATGAGCTCAAGGCCGAGCGTCTTCAGCAAGGTCGACTTGCCACCGCTGCCGATAATCGCGGTAATGCCCGGCTCGATCCTGAGCGCTGGGATAAGATTGCCGCTAACCGTTTCCATCTATTCACCGCCGTATAATACTGTGATAATAAATAATCATCAGAGTAGCGGTCGAACCGCTTTTGCTCTGCTCAAACCGTAGCACAGGGAGGTGCCCCGGGAATGCTCGTTTATGTTCGCGGCGCCGGCGATATCGCCACGGGTGTCGCTGCCCGTTTGGTGCGCTCCGGCGTGTCGGTCGTCATGGCCGATATCGCGGTTCCCACGTGCATCCGCCGCACAATCAGTTTTTGCGAGGCCATTCGCCTGGGCGAGGTCCAGGTCGAGGGCATTCGCGCTCGCTTGGCGCAGACGCCGGCTGAGGCGCTCGAGATTACCCAAGCGGGGGATGTTGCCGTTGTGGTGGACCCTCGGGCCAAGATGCTCGATGAGCTTAAACCCGCGGCTGTGGTCGACGCGATTTTGGCTAAGCGCAACTTGGGCACCACGCGCGACATGGCGCCTGCCGTCATCGCCGTGGGGCCGGGCTTTACCGCGCCGGTTGACTGCGACGCCGTGGTCGAGACCATGCGCGGGCATTTTCTCGGCCGTGTCATTACCCAAGGTTCGCCCCAGCCCAACACGGGCGTGCCGGGCATGATCGCCGGCTATGGCAAGGAGCGTGTTATCCACAGCCCCGCCGCCGGCGTGTTTCGGTCCGACCGCGCAATCGGCGACATCGTGAGCGCTGGAGACGTGATTGGCTACGCGGGCGATACGCCCA
>JAIJJM010000762.1 GCA_022728415.1 Collinsella sp.
CTCAGAGAACCTGACCTACAAGCCAGAGCGTCTGACGATGGAAAAAGGCGACTCGGTGTTCTCGCCAGATGATCGTATTGGTCAATTGACCATGCGTAATCTGGATATCACTGATACCCGAGAGAAACTTTTTGGTTATGCCAAAACTGGCCTGCTCTCCTCCTCTGCCACTTCAGGCGTGCCGCAGGTGGAGAATCTGGAAAACAAAGTTAAGTAATATCATAGCTTTCGTGCTAAAGGCCGCAAATGCGGCCTTTTTTTACGGCTAAGAGAAAGTGACTGCGTTTAGGGGCCACCATGTCCGAATTCGGAATTAAAGTAAAAGTTAAATGAAATAAAGTAAATTTCAGCGCATTCTATTTTTACTTTATGTTTTTATGCTCAGTAAAAGGAATGACCGATGAATGGTGAATATTTTGTACGCCTCGCATTACATACTCTGAAATGCACTCAAAAAGATTTAGCAAGCCACTTAGGTGTTTCCTCAACACAAATTAGCAAGTGGAAAAAAGGGGAACACATGTCCGCTGATATGGAAAAAAAGTTCAGAAATATTACACAAATAGGAGATTATTCTCCTCAACTAGTTGAATGGACGGGCTCAGTCGCGAATGCTGAGAAATGGGATCGACTTATCCATTTTCTTGCTCGACGAGCTATGGACGATGCTGAAACGGGTTATATAACACAACTTCTTACTGACGAAGATGGTTTTTTGGTTGAAGAAACAATTGATGTATTAAAGCGAATAGGTTTTCCTACACCTCTTTCCTTTCCTGAAGGACTTAATATTGACGACGATAATGCTGATGAAGAAGAGGCTTTTTGGGAGATATTAGAGAGCAATGCTCATTGTTCTGTAATTAATGATATTTATCATGCTCTGAATGATGTTTATGGTTTCTACATAGCATATGTTGATGAGTTGATTCAGGACGACGATTTAGATGTCTATTCAAGCGAAGCCATCAATATTCAGAGTTCATTGATATCACTTGCTGCATGCAAAATTGAAATTGATACTCCTGTTGCGTCAAACTTTAAAGAATTTCGTTATAGAGTTAAAAAAGACTACGAAAATTGGTTGAATCAACTCAAGATGATGGCATTCAGGGCGGGAATTCCGTTAAGAGCCGAACTTCTGGAAATGGTTTATAACACCGCTGACCAACTTAGCGTTGCAGCAGAAGCCGAACGTTTCGATTTCAATAAATCTCGCATTCATCCAGATATATACATGAACGAGATCCTTACTGGCATGAGAATAATTCACCAAGTGCTTCCGGTAATAATGCAAAAGTTAGAAATTACAGATTTCAAACTAGATGAAACAGATTTATGCCTGGGTAAATAGTTATCAAATTAAGAATACTTAGCCTGGCTTATAAAACGAAAAAAGACGCTTTTCAGCGTCTCTTTTCTGGAATTTGGTACCGAGGACGGGACTTGAACCCGTAAGCCCTATTGGGCACTACCACCTCAAGG
>JAIJJM010000763.1 GCA_022728415.1 Collinsella sp.
GCTGTCGAGCGCATGTCTGCGCTGGATGTTGCAGACATTGCCGCGTTGCCAGGCGTGCAGCCCAAACGCGCGGGCGTGATCTTGGCCGGTGCCGTGGTAATTCGCGAGCTCATGCGCGCCGGTGGCTACGGGGCGCTTACCGTGAGCGAGAACAGCCTGCTCGCCGGTATGGCCGCCACCATCAACGAGGTTCTCGACGGCGCGACCCCCACCATCGCCTGGACCCCCACTCTCAGCACCCTTTAACCATCCCCTCATAAGTTGCGGTGAAATACGGACTAAAATCGCCCTTTCGGGCGCCAAACAGTCCCTATTCCACCGCAACTCAACAGCCGGCACCTGGGGACGTTCCTTTTCTGCCGGCATCTGGGGGCAGTCCTTGCGGGGCGTCCCCACAGCGCCTATGCCAGCTTGTCGATTTGCCCAATCTCCCAAAGCGGAATATTGACGAGCATGCCCTCGTCTCTATATGCCGCCAGGGAGCTCCTCACGCAACGCTCGAGTTTGAATTTTTCGCAGGCTATTTTCAGGCTCTTCGCTTTAAGGTTCTCTGCCGCCTTGACCTCAAGCGGAAGCACGGTTCCCGCATGGTCAATGGCAAAGTCGGTTTCGGCATTGCCAGAGGTAGAGGACCAATACGCGGGAGTTTTGTCCTGGAGCAAAAGTTCCTGCGCGACATATTGTTCGGTCAACGAACCTTTGAACTCGGTAAAAACAGCGGATCCGTTAAGAACGATGGCTGGAGAGAGGCTGGAGAGCGCTCCGAGGATGCCGGTGTCGATGCAGAACAGTTTGAAGCCCGAGAGGTCTTCGTAGCTCGAGAGCGGCGCATTTAGAGCGGAAACACGTGGCACCTTATGAACGATTCCGTAGTCCGTGAGCCACTGGAGGCTTTCCTCAAAATCGCGTGCGCGCGCTCCGGGGCGAAGGGCGCCATAGACAAACTTCTTGTTCTCCTTGGCAAGCTGGCCGGGGAGGGTTTTCCAAACCAACCTCATGCGTTCGACGATGCGGGCGGGTGCATGTTTGCCAAAATCGGATTCGTAAGCCTCGATGATTTGCTGCTGAAGTCTTCGGGCTTCGATGAGGTCGCGTGTCTCGGCGAAAGCGGAGACAACTTCGGGCATACCGCCGACAACAAGGTATTCCTTGAGCAAGTGCTCGAGCTTTTCGGCAACGTTTGCTAGAAGGTTCATGTCTGCGGCAAGGATGGCATCGGCGAGCGGGTTGCCGTCGACGGCACGAACGAACTCGACAAACCCCATGGGACGCATGGTGAGCTGGTCAATTTTGCCGACGGGAAATGACTCGTTTTCGCGTCGGAGCGCGAGGCCCATATAGGAACCGGCTGCCACGATGTGGTATTCGGGTGCAAGTTCGTTGAAGTACTTGAGCGAGGTGATCCCGCGTGGTGCCTCTTGGATCTCGTCGAAGATGACGAGCGTGTCTGCCGGCGTTACGGTTTGGCCGCGCAGGAGTTCTAT
>JAIJJM010000764.1 GCA_022728415.1 Collinsella sp.
CCCTGATCGTCGGCAGAGATACGCAGCGTGGCGCTAATGTCAGAACCACGGCTGAAATGGATTAACCAGCCATCCGATGACTGGCTGACGGTAGCGTCGGTAAGCGCAATCTTCTCCTGCAATTTATCTTTAATGCTGAAATTGCCACGGAACATATCAATATCCGCAATACCTGAGCCAATCGATAAACAAGGATTATCTTTACTATGGGTTAAAATAAGACGGCCCTGAAAACGTAGGGTAAAACAGTCGTTATACTGATGAAATTGAAAATCTGGTAATTGTGGGCGTGGCGTATCCATAAATAATCTCCATAGCTATAAAACTAATATTTCATGCCATCCTGTTATTACAGGTTTCATTAATTAAAGAATGTGTGCGGGTATAAATTAAAACCCGCATAATGATTATTTACTTTCTTCAGCCCGGCGGATTGCCGCCACTTTTTTACCAAATGCCAGTTGCAGTATAACTAACAAGGTAAACGGAGGAAGAAGTGCGGCAGCGGCGGGAATTCCCAGCGCGCCTTTTATCAACATAGAACCGGAGGCAATCAGCAACAAAAAGACCATCACACGGAACACTTTGACTGAAATGCGTTTATGCACATATTGTCCAACCAGTGAACCGAGGATCATGGTGGGAATACAAAACAGCACCAGTTTAAAGATAGAAACAGTCAAAATTCCGCTGGTCGCCAGCCCGCCGATCACCGCGATGTTGTTTGCGGTGAAGAAAGCGTTCAGAGTGCCACGAAATGCCGCCGGGCCTAAGTTACGCAGCATACCGTAGATAACCATCGGCGGTCCGTTGGTTGAGAACGCCGCGCCTAATGCGCCAGCTACTGCGCCGATAGGTGCGGCGATCCAGTTACGGTCATAAATCGGCAGGCGAGGAATAAACATGCTGTAAAACGAGTAAAGGATAAGGAATCCGCCTAAGCCCACTTTCATAAAATGGTCGGGTAAATACGACAGCGCATATAAACCGACGGGTATTCCCAGAAACGAGAAAATAATCAGTACCATTGCCGATCGCCAATCCGTTTCTTTACGTGACAGCCAGGTGGCGTACAAGGCGGTCGCGGTGCCGACAATCACCGAGAGCGGAGTTGCCATTTTTACGGGGAGCATTAACGTGACGAGCGGCATAGTGGTTAAACCACCGCCAAATCCCGCGCATATCCCCACAAAGGTATAAAGAAACATTAACGCGATAACGATACATACCACGCTTGTTTCCACCATGGCCCCATCCGGCGAAAATAACGTAAAAAAGTCCATAATATTTCCTGTTGTGTAAATACAACCCTAAACAATGATCTCGTTCTTTTCTTAATAAAATTAATTGTGCTGCCCGTGAATATTAAAAAACAGGCGGTGCGTTTTTCCTGGTTCCAGTAATAATAAGTCGATACCTGAATTAAAGGCGTTAGGCGGGCAACTCATAGGTTCAACTGCCAGTCCCTGACGCTGTAATTTTTC
>JAIJJM010000765.1 GCA_022728415.1 Collinsella sp.
CCAAGAACACCAGAAACAGGAGCCCTATCATGCCTATGAGGAAAATCCTGAGCACGTCTTCCCCAAACCAACTGTCCGGCAAGATGCGCACGATGGCAACCATAGCCAGCACGCCAACTCCGGCAAACGCGGCCTGTCGAGACAGGAAAAACGTCGCCGAACCATTCTCGTGCAGCGCCTCGACCGAAGATGCCGAGTACACCATCAGCAAGCCAAAGCAAACCAAGCTAAACAGGCAGGCCATAAATATCAAACGGGGGCGCATGATGCGGGCGGGGACGCCGGCAATATAGCGTTCACCGAACGTCTGCCCGCCGCGTCCGGAACGCGGCGTGCTACGCAGCGAGGAAGCACGGTCCGAGTCGGGCCTCCTCATATCACTTCGGGGGCTCCCCTCTCTCACTGGCAACCCCTATTCCGTTTGCGATTTCGCTGCTGCAGCAAGCTGGGCAACATAGTCCTTAAACACGCGACCGCGCTCCTCGTAGCCCGAGAACTCGTCGAACGAGGAGCAAGCGGGCGAAAGCAGGATCACGTCGCCGCGGCTCGAGAGCGAGCGGGCAACGTCAACGGCATCGCGCAGATCATCGGCCTGGGCGATATCCACGTCACCATCGACATCGGCCTCGTCCATAGCGGCGGTAAAGCGCTCGCGCGCATCTCCAAAGCAAACGACCGAGCGCACGTTGTCCATAACGACGCGGGCAAAGTCCGCAAGCGGCGTGCCCTTATCGTGGCCACCGAGCAGCAAAATCACATCGTCGTCGGGAAACGCCGTCAGAGCCTTTTCGACCGCATCGGTGTTCGTTGCCTTGGAATCGTTGACGTAGCGCACGCCATCGATCTCGCCGCAGGGTTCCACGCGGTGTTCGAGCGGCTGGAACGATGCCAAACCGCGGCAAATGCCCTCGGGATCGGCACCGACGGCCAGAGCAGCCGTGGCGGCACAAAGGGCGTTGATGACATTGTGATGGCCCGAGATCCTGAGCTCGGACGTGGCGACAAGCTGAGTCTCGACGCCCTTCAGGCGAACGACCATCTTGCCGTCGCGCACAAAGGCGGCGTCTGCACCCTCGGGCTCGTCAAAAGCGACCTTGCAGATGCGGCGAGACGGTGTGTAGATGCACTCATCGAACTCATGGATGCCGGCATCCTCAACGTCGATAACCACGAGGTCGTCGTCGACCATATTCTCGAACAACTTGATCTTGGCAAGCGCATAGTTCTTGTGGCTCTTGTGCCAGCCCAGGTGGTCGGGCGTGATGTTGAGCAGCACCGCCACGCGAGGATGAAGCTCGGCGGTCGTAGCAATCTGATAACTCGACAGCTCGGCCACAAACCACTCATTGTGTGCGCGGCCGTCAACCTCGTTCACCGGCGGCTCACCGATATTGCCGACGGCCACGCTGGCTTCACCGGCGGCCTTGAGCAGATAATCGGTCAGCGATGTGGTGGTTGTCTTGCCGTTGGTGCCCGTGATG
>JAIJJM010000766.1 GCA_022728415.1 Collinsella sp.
AAGGAAGACTACATCGCGTTCATGCCGAAACCGAATGTAAGAACGGCATTGCATAATCTTGCAGTGGCGATCGAACATTACAATGAAAACCATCCGCACAGTGCGTTGGGTTATCACTCTCCGCGAGAATATCGACGTCAGCGGGTAACGTTAACTTAAGATACACCCCCTGTCTGGAAATAAGGGGGCAAGAACAATGATCAGATTCCCTGGTGAGTAAGAATTTTACTTTCTGAACTGCTCTGAGAGTATTGACTTGGAGAAACACCAAAATAACGTCTAAATACATAAGTAAAGTATGAGACACTGGCATAACCACAGACCTTAGCTACTTTACTAATAGGATAACAACGAGTGCTGAGTAAATATTCAGCCATTTGCATCCTCTCATCAAGTATGATCTTACTGAATGATACCCCCTCTTCTTTCAATTTCCTCTTTAGTAAACTTTCGCTGAGATATAATCTTGATGATATATCCTTAAGACGCCATGGTGCAGATAAATCCGTATGAATAATCGTTTTAACTTTAGCCCCTGTGCTTTTCAAACATTCAAACAGAAATACTCCAAATTGTTTTTCAGAAGAAAATGCAGAGAGACATGTAAAAGCAATAGACTCATCAAAAATTTCTATGTATTCAGCACAGTGATTAGCCCAACTAATTAATCCTTTAATTAAACTGAAGTCAGCAAAGTTTATTTTTAAATAAGATGGATATTCCCTACAATCAGAAATATCCCTTAAGTTATTAGCTTTCAAATAGCGACTAATAAACTCAGCGCCAAAATCCGCCACTATCACTCTTTCAGGATATGTCAGGAAAAAATCTCTAGAGCTAGAGTCGACAAGTACAGATGAACCTCTCTCCAGAAACACACTCTCTTTTCCGAAATAAACATCAAAGGACTCCAAAATCAATATAACTGAACATGTAGTTGCCATATCATCCACCCAACTTAACTGAAACCAGGATGAAGTATATGCATATAAAGTTCACTTTGCCAAACTTCAGTATAAAAAACCACATAAAAAATAGGGTGTGATAAAAAATACCGTAACAATAAAGCAAAGGATTATAAATTCCGTTACAGTTACAAATGATACTCAAGAAACAATTCCTTAGGAAAAACTTATTTACAGCCAATAAGTAAGACACTTATATGATATCAAGTTTTCATAAAACATAACTAGGCTAAATAGCTGCGCCTAATACCGCTACACTTTTGCCAGCCCATGTTTGCCTCCGGGTATTGACCCCTTCTCTACGCAACTTCAGTTCCCACCACCAACTTTGCGGCAGCTTTGTAGGATCAATGTCTAAAAGAATAATGGTGACCGATAAGAAAACGACTGAATAACTGCAAATTTTCGCTCAAAACCTTCCTGTCAGATCCATAGCGAATCAAGTGCTGAATGTCACAGTATCGAACAGAAAACAGTGACGATCTAACCCTTCAAGAATATTCTACGATTGTTCT
>JAIJJM010000767.1 GCA_022728415.1 Collinsella sp.
GACGGCACCAAGCTCGTCTCTATTCATAATCCCATCGAATCCACCGAGAAGTTGGTGCCGGGGGAATATCTGCTGGCTGACGATGATTTGGAACTCAATGAAGGTTCCGAAGACATCGAGCTGGACGTGGTGAACACTGCGGATCGACCGATTCAGATTGGTTCGCACTTCCACTTCTTTGAAGTTAATAAGTACCTGAAGTTCGACCGTAAGGCGGCGTATGGCAAGCGGTTGGATATCGCGGCTGGTACGGCTGTGAGGTTCGAGCCGGGTGAAACGCATCGAGTGCGGTTGATTGATATTGGTGGCACGCGTGAGATTCACGGCTTCAGCGCACTGGTTGAGGGGAAGTTGGATGACCCTGAGGTGCGGGAGACCGCGTTTAAGAAGGCGCATGAGCTTGGATTCTCGGGAATCTGAGCTAAGGGCCACCCTCAGTCAGCTTCGCTGACAGCTCCCGCCAGCGGGGAGCGGACTACCTCTCAGTCTCGCTTCGCGAGCCAGCTCCCCTGACAAGGGGAGCTGAAAAACAGCAAGGACTTTTGACATGAAGATTATTACGCGCAAGGATTATGCGGGAATGTTCGGGCCGACCACGGGAGACCGCGTGCGACTCGGTGACACGAACCTCATCATCGAGGTGGAAAAGGACTACACGCACTACGGTGATGAACTGAAGTTCGGTGGAGGCAAATCATTCCGCGACGGCATGGGCCAAAGCTCCGTGCAGCTCGACGTTGAATCGCCGGATACCATCATCACCAACGCCCTCATCGTGGACTACACCGGCATCTACAAGGCGGACATCGGCATCAAAGACGGCAAAATCAGCGCCATCGGCAAGGCCGGCAGCCCGCAGACCATGAGCGGTATCACCCCCGGTCTCGAAGCGGGCTCCGGCACTGAAGCTCTCGCCGGCGAAGGCCTCATCGTCACCGCAGGCGGACTCGACACCCACATCCACTTCATCTCCCCGCAGCAGATTCGCACTGCCCTCGCCGGTGGCGTGACCACGATGGTCGGCGGCGGCACCGGTCCGGCCGACGGCACCAACGCCACCACCTGCAACCCGGGAGCCTTCCACCTGACCCGCATGATCGAGGCCGCCGAAGCGCTGCCCATCAACATCGCCTACCTTGGCAAGGGCAACGACTCCAGCCCCGAACCGTTGCGTGAGCAGATTCGCGCCGGTGCCGCAGGCCTGAAGATCCACGAGGACTGGGGTGCCACCCCGGCCGTCATCGACACTGCACTCGGCGTGGCCGACGAAACCGACACGCAGGTGGCTATCCACACCGATACTCTGAACGAAGGCGGTTGTGTGGAAGACACCATCGCCGCGTTCAAGGGCCGCACCATCCACACCTACCACACCGAAGGCGCTGGAGGCGGCCACGCTCCGGACATCATTCGTGCCGCTGGCTTCCCAAACGTGCTGCCGAGTTCCACGAACCCGACCATGCCGTTCACGCGCAACACC
>JAIJJM010000768.1 GCA_022728415.1 Collinsella sp.
ATGCCGGGCAGCTCGCCGGCGGCCTGGGCGTCATCGGCGACGGCAGCGGAGACGATATGGCCGTAGGCCTGCTCGCCCTTGGCTTCGTCGGGGCGGAACTTGAACACCAGCAGGGAGAACGGCAGGATGCAGATGACGAGGATCAGTGCGGTTAGGCGGTAGGAGGTCTGCCATCCGAGATTGGTGATGAACCAGGAGACGACGGGGTTGAAGATGGTGCCGCCGATGCCGGACAGACCAAGGGCGATGCCCATCACCATGCCGAGCTTGCTTTCGAACCAGTTGGCGAGCAGCACGCTGGGGGCCAGGGAAATCGGGATGACGTCGAGAATGCCCATCAGCGCGAATGAGATGTAGAACTGCCAGACCGCGTTGAAGAAGGACTGGGCGAGGAACAGGGCGGCGACGCCCGCGATGCACACGCTGATCAGGATGCGTGAATCGAGCATCTTCATGACCTTGCCCGCGAACAGCATGGTCACGGCGCCGGCGATAGCCATGATCGACGAGGCCAATGCGATCTGCGTGCGCGAGACGTTCAGTGTCTCGCCGAGGACGGTGAAGTACAGGCCAGGCGTGTTGACGATCAGGCCGAATCCGACCAGGGACAATACGCAGCAGCCGATGAACACCAGCCAAGGGCGGCTGGACGACTTGGTTTGGGTGGACATTCGAACCTCCATGTTCGCTGTTGTTTCCTCCTGCGTGCGCCGGGTCGGTTCCATCATTGAATCTGACCGGCGAACCAAAGGTAAGCAAGTACTTACTTTTGTTATTAGATAAGTTACTACTTACTTTCTAGCGTGTCAATGCGAGACACGCCGGGATGACGGCTATCATGGCTCATATCGCAGTTGGGCCGCCGGGCGCGGACCATCCAAAGCCGGACGAAAGGAGACATGCCATGGGAACGCGCGGAGAAGAACGCCTCAAGGCGATCACCGATGCCGCCACCGAAGTGGTGGCCGAGCGCGGCTATTACGGCATGACCATCCAGGAGGTCTCCGATCGCGTCGGCATCACGCAGGCCGGGCTGCTCAAATACGTCAAGAACAAGAACGGGCTGCTGATGCTGGTGCTGCGTCGATACGAAGATTCCGGCGAAGCCGGAGACTACATTCAGAGCAAACTTGCGCTTACGCCCGAACAGCGGGAGCTTTCTCCTCTGCTGATGCCCGAGTATTACCGGACCATCGCCGAGGACACCATGAAACGCCCGCAACTCACACAGCTGTATCTGGTGCTGCGCGCCGAAGCCATCGACCCCAATCACCCGGCGCACGAGTACTACGCCCAGCGTGGCGGACGGCTGCGCGCGCAGATCGGCAGCTATCCGTGGAAGCTGCCGCCCGAATATAACACCCCGCAGAAGATCGGGTTGCTGTCGATGTGCGTCGGCTCGGCCATGGAGGGCCTGCAATCCCGCTGGCTTGGCGAGCCCGACATCGACTTCATGTCCAGCTGGTCCCAGTACGAGGA
>JAIJJM010000769.1 GCA_022728415.1 Collinsella sp.
CAACCTTCCGGACAGGCTTAATTTCAGCCGCTGCTGGCGAACAATAAGCGCCACTGCCCGGCGATAACGCTCCCCGGCTTTTGATACAAAATATGTGCTGCCACGACGACGCCAGTAAGTGTTCACCGTTGGCGGGTAAGGCAAAACAAATTCTATGCGTTCAGTCATTTATGCTTTCCACTTCAGAACACCCGAATTTCTCGCGTGCATTAAAAAACGAATCAGCAACAACAGCTGGCTGCCGTGTTTTTCTTCAAAATCTTTTACCCCGGCGTGTAGTTCGCTATGGCATTTACGGCACAGCGGAATAACAAACAAATCATCAGCCTTTGTTCCCATCCCTCCCAGTCCATGACCAATGATGTGATGCGGATCATCTGCCTGATTGCCACACGTCATGCATTTCTGCGTTTTTACCCAGCGCGTGTATACAGGCATCTCTTCCCGTTGTGATTTCTGGCGCTGGAGATACTGAGCCGGTGACTCGGGATCAACGGCAATGCTGACCACCGTCTTTTCCTGTGGTGGGTTCTGTTGCTGGTGGGCGTGAGGCAGCGGCGCAAGATTTTTTGTGCGCTGTTTCAGTATGCTGGTGGCGGTCTGCTCTCCCGGTATGATGTCGCTTTCACTGTACACAGAGCGAATTTTTTCCGCACGCAACCCCAGCGAACGACGTAATACCGCTTCCGGTAGCGCGTCCGCCACCTGATTGCGGACCGCCCACCAGGATAATTCAGCCAGAGATAATTCACGCTCCTGCGTACCGCTTATTGCGTGACCGATGACGTCAATCATCCATGCTGACAGGTTTTGATGAGCAAGTTGCCCGAGTGATTCGGATGTCTGGTCACGCAGCTGGTTGTCGCAGTGCCAGCACAACACCATTGCGCCGGTACCATAACGGTGAATGACGGTTTCGCTGTGATGATAATCGCCGTGTGGCCACTGGCAGGATTTAATATGGCGCAACAGCCAGTCAGACAATGCACCAGCACCACCAGCAGCACGAATCACCCGTGCGTTACTGAAAAACGGCAGCAATGTTTTGTCTTCCACCAGCGGCTGGCGAGCGGCAGGAACGACCCCGGACGGCAGATTACGCATGCTTTTTGGTTCCGGCTCCACCAGTATTCTGCCGTTATGGAATGCTGACATTGATTCACGGCCTGGCTTAACGATAACCAGACCGAGTTCCGGTACCAGAACAGATCGAAGTAATACCCGCACATTACCTCCAGATCCGTTGCTGGAATGTGCGGGACGGACGCGCTGGCCGTTCTGAGTAAGGGAGCCTGACGGAGATTATCCAGTGACGGTAGTCGAGGCTAAGGGCTTTTTTAACCTCGCATCCGCGCCCGCGGTAACACTGAATGAGCCATTCAGCCTGTTCTTCGGTGCAGGGGTCGTGCTGATACCAGTCAGATTTGAATGCATGAGAACGCCGCCCGTGCCTGCTGGCAGGGGCGGCAGAG
>JAIJJM010000770.1 GCA_022728415.1 Collinsella sp.
CCACCATGCTCAGCCGCCGCCTTCACGTCGGCCGCACTGATCAGTCGTTTCATCTCTTCCTCCTTTCCTACAGACTCACGTCTTCGTCGATAATTCCTACAATGGCCGCATCCACGGGTGCGTTCTTACCAAAGGTCTCGCGCATGAAGTGGTAGGCAGCCGAACCCGTAGCCACAAGCACACGGTCTCCGGTGCCCGCGCTGATGGTGTCGACGCACACCAGGCGACGTCCGGATTCCGGGCCGTCGATGACCTCGACGCGCATCAACTTCATGCCGTCGAGCTCCTCGTACTTACGGGTCGCCCAAATGGAATCGATGAGCTTACAGATGAGCATTGGCGCCGTCCCCTCCTTCCTTGATGCGTTCCAAGCACTCCATGACCTCCGCCGTGTCTCCGGCGATGGCCAGAAGAATCATGTTTTGCGGGCAGCTCCCGCGAATATCCGTGACCTCGACGCCCGCCGTCTTCTCGGCGATGTCGCTCGCAACAACCATGTCGATGAGCTTTCCCTGCACAAGGCCCACGGCCGCCGGCAGGAACTCCTCGTTCCAACGATTGCCCGAACGCTGGCGCAAGATCGCCATCGTGCCGGGAGCAGGCGCCTTGATGACCTTGATATCAAGCATCGAGGTCACCTGCGGCAGCAGCCTGGCATCCCAAGGCAATGCCCAGCGGCGTCACGAACATGGGGTGGTTGGGCTTGTGCACCGGGATACCCAGCGCCTTCTCAACCGGAGCCTCGATGCCCGTGAGCTCGGCCGTACCGCCCACCAGAACAATCTCCGGTACGTCATAGCCATCGATGGCACGGGCGATAATGCTTGCCACCTTGTCGATCGTGGGCTTGACGACGGGGAAAATCTCACGGTGATGAGCAGGGTCGCGTTTGTAGAGCTCGGCTTCGTCAAAGCTCATGCCGCGAGCACCGGCCAGCACAAGGGAGAAATGCGTTCCGCCCGTAGACTCGTCGATGCACTCCACCACGCGGCCGTTCTGAATGACGGAGATGCCGGTGGTGCCACCGCCGATATCCACCACGGCGCCATCGCGCGCACCGATGAGCAGATTTGCGGCCGTGGGCTCGTCAAAGACGGCAACCACGTCGAGCCCCGCTCCCTCGGCGACGTTTTTGACAACGCCGCCGTCGAGACCCTCGGTTCCCGGAGGAAGGGCCACGGCACAGGGCTCAAGCTCGCGCCCAAGCTGTTGCTCGAGCTCTTCCTTGAGCTCGCGCGCGATATCGACCGCGCCCATGTAGTCGACGACCATGCCGTCCTTGACCACACTGGCAAAGCGATACGCGCAGGCCACAGGCTCACCCGCAGTGTCAACCACAGCGAGCACGATAAATGCGGTGCCCACGTCGAGACCGCAGTACAAAGGCTCGTCGGCGCTTACCGGGCGCGGGCTGCCCACACGATCGAGCAAATCTTGAAGGCGAGCGTTGGCAGCCTCGAAATCAACCAT
>JAIJJM010000771.1 GCA_022728415.1 Collinsella sp.
TGGCCGGCCCGAGGCATCCCCGCCACTGCGAGGAGTCGTTCAAGCGGCGGATCGTGCGGCTTTACGAGAACGGCAGGCCGGCGCGCGAGGTCAAGGACGAGTACGGCATCTCGCGTTCCACGCTGCACCGTTGGGTCCAGGGCATCCGCGACAGCGGCTCCGCGAAAGCCGTCGACAACCGCACCTCTGAGCGGAACGAGCCGGTCGGGCTGCGCAGGCGCAACGGACAGTCGGAGATGGAGGTGGGCGTTTCAGAACAGGCGGCGCCGGTGTTCGCGCGAGAGTAGCAGTGATACGGGCCAACGCCTCCCGTTGTCCGGTATCGGCGCGATGCGGGATGCTGGGCGTTCCCCGCTCCGCCTGCTACTGGATGATCGAACATCCCGAAGCCGGGCGGGTGGCCCCGATCGCCGGCGACGTGCACGCGGTCCGGCGCGGCAGCCATGAGCGCTGCGGCGCCGGGAAGATCAAGGCCGCGCTGGAGCGGAGGGGCGTCACGGCCTCCGGAAGGCGCATCGTCGACATCATGAAACGGCGGGGCGTGACGGGCGCGTACGCGCGCGGAACGTCCGAACCGGACAGGACGCGGGCCGACGGGGCCGGGCTCGCGAACATCCTCGACCGCGAGTTCGACGGCTACGGGCCGCGCGCCCGCCTGGCCGGTGACCTGACGTACGTGCGCGTCGGCGGCGAGTGGGCGTACGTGTGCCCGCTCATCGGCCTGGCGAACAGGGGCATCGCCGGCCACGGCGCCGACACGGGCCGCGCCGCCGGCCTGGTCATGGCCGCGTTCGCCACGCTCGGCTTCCCCCTGACCGAGGTGGAGGTGTTCCACACGGACCGGGGCAGCGAGTTCGACAACGCCGTGGTCGAATCCACCGACAGGCTCCTGAAGAAGGAGCTCATATACCGGAACCACTACACCAGCCTGGAACAACTACGCTCCGACCCCGACGACTATGTGTGGTGGTCCGACAACCAAAGACTCCACTCCACCCTCGGATACCGGAGCCCCAACGAATTCACACAACAAGGACTCGTCCCCTAAAGAATTGTCCAACACGCCGCTGCCAATCCAGCCTTTCGTCTCGAGCTGCCTGATACTCTGCCGGACACGCACCGGCGTCGTCATTCCTTTCCTCCCGAGGACCATGTGCTGGTTTCTGGCACTCGGGAATCCATCAGGAACCATACGGCACCGGCGCTTTTCTTCCGCCGATGCCGTTTCCAGCCGCCGTCCGCGTCCAATATGAACGCTTACGCCGTTCAGATTTGGTGGTGACGCCGTACACGTTATTTGACCATAAACACATTGGCTCCGGCTCCGTGGCCTCGCCGCTCCTTTCCCTCCTCATCCTCCAATGATTGGGGATGACGGACGACACAGGGTCGGGGTGATCGGTGAGCATGTAGATCGCTCATTCGCAGCATCGTTTCATGTGCTCTTCGGATAGGCTCCTGTGTTGGTC
>JAIJJM010000772.1 GCA_022728415.1 Collinsella sp.
GCTTCGACCACGGCGGACTTGGCGAACTTCGGCGGCACGAACACCACGCTGGCCTTGGCGCCGGTGGCTTCACATGCTTCACCGCAGGTGGCGAACACGGGGATGTCCACGTCGGCACCGTTCTTGGCACCGGGGAAGGTGACGGATGTGCCGGCCTTGCGCGGGTTCACGCCGCCGACGATATTGGTGCCGGCCTTGAGCATGCGAGCTGTGTGGGTCATGCCCTGATGGCCGGTCATGCCCTGGACGATAACGGGAGCGCCGTCTTCGATGAACAGCATCAGCGAACCTCCTTGGACTGGGTCGCCTCACCGGCGAGCTGCGCGGCCTTGGCTGCCGCGCCTTCCATGGTTTCGGACACATGGATATTCGGATTGTTGGCGGAAGCGAGGATATGCAGACCCTCGGCGGCGGCGTTGCCATCGAAACGCACGACGATCGGCTTGGAACCGCCGAGCTTGGCGACCGCTTCGAGGATGCCGTTGGCGACTTCCACGCAGGAGGTGATGCCGCCATAGACATTGATGAACACGGATTCGACCTGAGGGTCGGACAGTACGATCTCCAGGCTTTCGGCCATGACGGCTGCGGAGGCGCCGCCGCCGATGTCCAGGAAGTTGGCGGGCTTGATGTTGGTGCCCTGTTCCTCGCCAGCGCCGGAGACGGCATCCAGGGAACTCATGACGAGTCCTGCGCCGTTGCCGATCACACCGACCTCGCCGTGCAGGTGCACGTAGTGCAGGCCGTGTTCGCGGGCGCGCTGTTCGAAGGGGTCGGGAACGATGAGATCCACGAAACGCGCCCAGCCATCATGGCGGAAGGAGGCGTTGTCATCCAAGGAGATCTTGGCGTCCAAGGCGCTCAGCTGCTTGGTGGATTCGTCATCCGGGTCGCCGATCTTGGCGAGCGGATTGATTTCCACGAGCGTGGCATCGTTGTCTTTGAAGCAGCGCCACATCTTGAGCAGAATCTGCGCGGCCTGATCGACGTCCGCGTGGTAGAAGCCGATGCTCTGTGCCATTTCGGTGGCAGCGGCCAGGTCGAAGTCGCCGAGCGCATCGATGTGCAGGCGCTTGACGGCCTCCGGATGTTCCTTGGCGATTTCCTCGACTTCGGTGCCGCCGTTGGCGGTGGCCAGCACGTCGAAGTCGCGCGAGGTGCGGTCCACGGAGATGGACACGTAATATTCGTGCAGGATGTTCTTGGCTTCGGCCACAAGCACGCCGGAAACCTTGTGCCCGTGGATGGTCATCGGCAGGATGGACTCGGATTCAAGAATCGCCTCGTCGCGGTTATGGGCGATCTTGACGCCGCCGGCCTGACCACGATGACCGATCTTGACCTGCGCCTTGATTACGCAGGGATAGCCGATTTTGTCCGCCGCTTCGGCGACTTCATGGGAGTTCTGGGCAAAGATGGCGTCCGGGGTGGGAATGTCCTGTTCCTCGAGCAGCTGACGCGCCTG
>JAIJJM010000773.1 GCA_022728415.1 Collinsella sp.
TCGCATTGGATGTACAGGTATGCGACCAGGACGAGCCAGCAGATGACGGTCTTGTGCCAGACGCCGGATTCGCCCGAACCCGCGCCGGCAACGCCATCATCACTATTACCCCCGGCAACATCAGCAACATCAGCAACGTCGGCAACGTCGGCGACGCAAACACCGTGCGCCAGCCCGTCGGACGATGCGCCATCCGCGCCGCCACGGCATGCCGTCCGCCCGTGCGTCATGCAGACCAACGAGGAGCCGATCAGCTGGCCAGCCCCCTACCTCGATGTGGCCGCTAAATGTCTTACGCTCCCTTCGTGAGAGCATTGATAAATGAAAACGGCAGCCTATGAATCGAGTAGGCTGCCGTGCTGATAGTGTCCGCCGACGATGATGAGGATTTCGGAATATACGGATCACTTAATTCTAATGATTTTCTGGCTTTAGGGACTGTCTCTCGGAGTGTGTAACTGGCCTTAACTGGCCGGTCGTGTGGCCGGTCGGAAAGGCTGGTGGACGATGTCTGCTGGGACAATGGGGAACATGACACCGACGAAGAAGCCGGACGCGGAAAAACGCAACGCCGAGCGGGAGGCGGCGCTCACATTCGTGCGCATGGCCAAGGAAGAAGGACTGGACCTGACAGGGCCCGACGGACTGCTCAGACAGTTCACCAGAAGCGTGCCGGAGACGGCCCTGGACGGGGAGATGACCGAGCACCTGGGCCGCGCCAAGCACAAGAAATCCAAGGACGGCAGGGCCGCGAACACGCGCAACGGCACCACCGCCAAGACCGTGGTCACCGATTCGGTAGGTCCGGTCGGGATCGAGGTGCCGCGAGACCGCGATGGCTCGTTCGAGCCGGTCGTCGTCAGGAAACGGCAGCGGCGGCTGCCCGGGGTGGGCGAGGTGGTGCTGTCCCTGTATGCCAGGGGCCTGACCACCGGCGAGATCAGCGCCCACTTCCAGGAGATCTACGGGGCGGACGTGTCCAGGGAGACCGTCAGTCGCATCACCGAGCGGGTCGTGGCCGAGAAGGACGAATGGTGCTCGCGTCCCCTGGATCGTGTGTACGCGGCCGTGTCCATCGACGCGACCGTCGTCAAGGTGCGCGACGGGCGGGTCGCCAACCGCGCGTTCTACGTGGCCGTTGGCGTGGATCTGGAGGGCGACCGCGACGTGCTGGGCATCTGGGCGTCGCCCGCCGCGGAGGGCGCGCGCTATTGGCCGTCGGTGCTCACCGAGCTGAAGAACCGGGGCGTGGACGATGTGTTCTTCCTGATCTGCGACGGGCTCAAAGGCCTGCCCGACGCGGTGGGCGCGGCATGGCCTCTGGCCATCGTGCGGACCTGCGTGGTGCATCTGCTGCGCAACACGTTCCGCTACGCGTCGAAGAAGGACTGGGACGCCATCAAACGCGATGTCAAACCCATCTACACCGCGTCGCGGGCCGCCGCCGCGGCGGCGG
>JAIJJM010000774.1 GCA_022728415.1 Collinsella sp.
CATCGTGCGCGAGATCAGCGCCAAGAAGGACGAGCCGCAGTGGATGCTCGACCTGCGCCTCAAGTCCCTCGAAATCTTTAACCGTTTCCCGGATCCGACGTGGGGTCCCTCCATCGAGGGCCTGGACATGGACAACATCGTCACCTACGTCAAGCCCAACACCGACCAAAGGCATGACTGGGAGTCGGTGCCCGACGACATCAAGAACACCTTTGAGCGCCTGGGTATCCCCGAGGCCGAGCGCAGCTACCTGGCAGGCGTCGGCGCGCAGTACGACTCCGAGCTCGTCTACCACAACATGCAGGACACCGCGTCCAAGATGGGTATAGTCTACTCCGGCATCGAGGAGGCCCTGCACGATCCGCAGTGGGAGCCGCTCATCCACGAGAAGTTTATGACGCTCATCCCGCCCACCGACCACAAGTTTGCGGCCCTGCACGGCGCCGTGTGGTCGGGCGGCTCGTTTGTCTACGTGCCCAAGGGCACCAAGCTCGACTTCCCGCTGCAGAGCTACTTCCGCCTTAACGCCAAGGGCGCCGGCCAGTTTGAGCACACGCTCATCATCGTCGAGGACGATGCCGACCTGCACTTTATCGAGGGCTGCTCCGCGCCCAAGTACAACGTGGCAAACCTCCATGCCGGTGCCGTCGAGCTCTTTGTGGGCAAGCGCGCACACCTGCGCTACTCGACCATCGAAAACTGGTCCAAAAACATGTACAATCTCAACACCAAGCGTGCGCGCGTGGACGAGGATGGCGACATCGAATGGATCAGCGGCTCCTTCGGCAGTCACGTGGGCTATCTCTACCCCATGAGCGTGCTCAACGGCCGCCGCGCTCGCTCGAGCTTTACCGGCATCACCTTTGCCGGCGCCGGCCAGAACCTCGACACCGGCTGCAAAGTCGTGCTCAACGCGCCCGAGACCTCGGCGACCGTCGAGACCAAGGGCATCTCCAAGAGCGGCGGCATCCAGACCTTCCGCAGCTCTATCGTGGCCACGCCCAAGGCCGAGGGCTCCAAGGCAACCGTGAGCTGCCAGTCGCTGATGCTCGACGACCAAAGCCGCTCCGATACCATCCCCGCCATGGACATCCGCGCCAAGAATGTCGACATCGGCCACGAGGCCACCATCGGCCGCATCGGCGACGACAAGGTGTTCTACCTGATGAGCCGCGGCATCTCGGAGGAAGAGGCCCGCACCATGATCGTCAACGGCTTTGCCAACCCGGTCTCCAAGGAGCTACCGCTGGAGTACGCCGTCGAGATGAACAACCTGATCAAGCTCGAGATGGAAGGAGCGATCGGATAATGAACCGAGAAACCGCTATGCCGAACGCATTTACGTCATCCGAGCTTCTGCAGTGCGGCGTATCGGGAGCGACGAGCCCGACGACGCGTACTAAAGGTACGCGAGGAGGATCGGAGCCCCGAGACGGCGTGCTGCAGGAGATCGG
>JAIJJM010000775.1 GCA_022728415.1 Collinsella sp.
AGTTAATGCAACGGTTCACCCTTTGTCGCCACGGCTAATGGGCGAATTTTGTCACGGGTATCCCAGACCGGAGGGATTTCATCCAATTTAGTGACAGAAGCTCGTACAAAAGGCACCCGTGCAATAGTCATAATCGTATTCAACCAACGGTCACGAATAATGCGATCTGCCCTTTCATGACTCGGATCATCCAGCTCAATAACACAGACTATTTTGTTGTTCTTCTTTGAAACCAGAACATAATCCATTGCCATTCCATTATAAATTGCAAAGAAACGCTTTCTTTCTTCTTCGCTAAACTCGGGTTGTTCTGGAAAGTTGATCAAGCGCCCCAGAGAGACCTGGCAATGGATATGACAATAATGTCCAAACCATTTCTCCAGATTATCAAAATAGATTTTTTCACAACGCGTAATTAACCACTCTTTTCCTTCCAATAAAATACCTTCGGCAACCATTCCCTGAAATAACTCATCTCGTTCTTGCCAACGAGAGTCACGATAGGTTTTCTGCGGTGTATAGCTCCTTGTCGACGCCTTAGCAGCAGGGGAAGTTGCAGAGGAAGGGACTGGTTGCGATTTAGTGATGATTACCGATGAGGCAACTTTTCGGAGTGTCAATTTTCTGGCAACAGCAAAACCGGCGACAAATGCAATTGTCAAACAAGTTACAAAAACCATAAAGCTCATAATTAATCTTCACCTATCCATGTTGATTATATTTCATTACTAACGCTACTCGCTGTAGCGAGTTACATGCCAACAATTCAACGATCTATATATAGTTAGTATCATGTTTTGATTATTACAACCATCCCTATTTTGCCATTGCAGCTTGCCGTCCACAAAAAATAACAACACACAATATTAGCCAAAAAATTAATTAAGATTAACCTTATATTTTTAATATTATCCCTAAAAAAAATCAGGAGAATATATTCGGTGTTAATCAGTCAGTCAAATTTTGGCCCATTGTTGATTAAACCTCATACGCAAAATTGGCACCAGACCTCCTGTACAGGTTGAATGGCTGGAAAAAGATAGGCAGATACTCGCTTTTTGGGCTTCTGGAAGAAAAACTCTCCGCGCTGGCGGCATTACACTGGTCGGGTGCTATGACGAAAAATGCCTGGTAAGAGTATCTAAACCAGAATTCATTTCAGCTTATCAACACGCTCAAAGTCGCCCCCCTGAACGTTAACCTGAAGTGAAAGTCTTTGCTGTTAATGAAATAAAACAAAGCCCGGTTCGCCCGGGCTCTGCGCCGATAATACACTTAACTGTATGCATGTAGCGTACGTTGGCAAAGTGCCGAACGTACGCAATCCTCTTTACCGAATCGGACGATGCCGACCATTTCATCTTCTTCGAAACGTTCCAGCGCGTCACTTAATCCGGAGCACACGCCGCGAGGCAAATCGCATTGCGTGATATCACCGTTGACGATAACC
>JAIJJM010000032.1 GCA_022728415.1 Collinsella sp.
TGGCGGCTGGATCCGTCAAGGATCCGTGCGTGCACAAAAAAACGCGTTTTTTCTGCGCGCAGGTGACGGGGGAACAGCCCGCGTTTCAGGGGGTAAATAGCATTCCCTGAGCGATGTCGCAGCGACACAACAGAATGGCTGTATTTCTCACGCTGAGCGTGAAAAAGACGTGAGGGCTTTTGATTTGATGGGGTAACAGATAAGGCCGCCAAAATCGCACTGAGGCGGCAGGAACATGCAGTCAACGCGGTGGGATTGCGTAAGAGTCTGACCGTCGATGATGGCAATAAGCTGGAAGGCGTCGTGAAATTATCTGATTGATACAGGAGCTGGAGAGTCGGGGCATAAATTTTTTATGCCCCGGCGAAGCAGCAGACAAGCGAAGCGCGCCAGGCTGTGGGCTGGGTGTCCAGCAGTGCGTAAGGGTTAAAGCGGATCACCTCTTCGCCCAGCCAGTCATTGATGTGCTTCATGGCCTCCATGACGGGCATCAGCTCGTTAATTGCGTAAACCCGCGCGGCCTTCTCCACATCACCAAACGCACTTTTTTCGCCCGGCATCGCCCCCATCAGTTGCGGCGGAACGCGGTGCGCAGCCAGCACATCATCACGGGATGCCGCCTTAACATTCATGAACTCATCCTTTGCGGTGATCTGCTGGAACGGCAAAATTTGCACACCTTCTTTGCCCCCGTTGGGCGCATGAATGAGCACGTTTTTAAACGCACCACCACCACGTGCACCCTGTAGCGTTTCTTTCAGGGAGTCCATGCTTTCGCGGTTTACCTGCGCTGCACCGATGTAGATGATGCACCCGGCGTGGGAGCCGTTGTCGTAGTACAGTTTTCTGAACATGTCCGCCGAATGAGACAGGCTGGCCGAGAGTAATGCGCCAAGATATTCCGGCATGCCGTAGATTTCCTGGTTAATATCCGGATTCATCAGGTGGCACACTTTGCCAGGGCGAAACTGAAACGCGTCCTTACCATCCTGCACATACCACCATGATTCAAGATCGCTTCCGCGTCGCATGTATTTCGCCAGGGCGTGCCGTAATTTAAGCGGTTCGCCGAGCATATTGCTTCGAAGCTCAAGGAATGCATTACCGAACACAAACCAGTCCAGCGCCAGCGCCGAGAAATCCTGCCGGGAAAGCAGCGGGTGCGGAATATAGCAACCGAGCAATACATTGCGCTTAAAGTAAAGCGCAGACTGATGCCAGGACGTTTGCCGGGCAGCTCTTGCCAGACCGTACCAGTCCACCGGGGTTTCATACCACCGCCCGTTATCAGCACAGTACATATTGTCCAGCAGGTCATGCCCGGTCAGGCGGTAAGGACCATCAAATGTGAATGCACTGAGCGATGATTCTTTCCTGAGCGCATCAGCGAGATCAATGCGTGAACTCATGCGCACTTTTTTATTTTTTCTGCTCATCAGAACTCCATAACCGTGAAACGCTCGTTTTCTCCTTCGCCGCCAATCGGTTCGTTAATGACAGCAAGCATGGTTGCCCACGCAAGGTCGCCGTGGCTGATCCCCCTCGCGCGGTCCGTTTCGTAAGTGATAAAGCCGCCCGGTGTTTTCACCTTACGCACGGCGTTAAAGGCCGCGACCAGCTCGCGTTCGGCGCGATCGTATTCCCACCGCCCGGCACGCATTATTTGCAGCATTTTCAGTACCAGCGACCGTTTTGATGACAGCGTGAAGGTGTACGGAATAGCAGCAGGGAAAAACCGTTTCACTATCTGATAAACAGCCTCCCCGTTCCCGCCCGTCACATCAATGCCGATGTGTTCCACGTTGTAGCGATACGTGAACTCTTCAATGACTCTGGCCTGTTCTTCAAACTCCAGCCCCTGAACGCGTCGCGTCTCCACCGTTCGAAAACGGCCACCAGGAACAGCCGGAGGAACCACCACGGACACAGCGCCGCTGTCGCCGTTGCCACTGCTGCCGTTTGCGTCATACCCAATCCATACCGGACGATTCCCCATCGGGCGGGGAGCAAAAGGTTTCCAGTCTTTCCAGTCGTCGTATCCGTCAACACCGCAGCCAATCAGGATATTCAGGTTAAATGCCGATTCCCCTTCGCGGACAAACTCACACATATAGAGATTGAGGAACTCGTCTTCGGTGTTTTCATCACGAATTTCGTCGATATCGGTGTGTTTCCAGCCGTGATTGACCACATCTTCCAGCGTGACAATTTGCCGCCATGTCCGGTCAGGGCAGATAAGCCCGTTATGCAGCGTTTTCCAGTCCACAGAAAAACGCTGGCGTTTATGCGAGGCCTTTTTCTCGTTCCAGCGGTCGCCGTTCCAGTAGGCGTATGCCTCGTGCGTTTCGGTGGATGGCGTGGAGAAGTAGGTGCGCCGCAGTCCGCTGAGGGTTGCCATAGCGCCAGCCACCTTGCGCAGTTCAGCAAAGCGACTGACCCAGAAAAATTCATCAAAATAAAAATTGCCCGTATAGGACTGTGCCGACGCAGCAGAAGTGCCGAGAAAATGCAGCTCTGCGCCGTTGGAGAGGATGATTTTATCGCCCCCTTTCAGCTCCACATCAACTTCAGCCGCGGCCTTCTGAATAATGCTTTTAAACTGGAACGCCTGACGACGCGACGCAGACAAAAAAATCTGGTTACGCTGGTAAGGTTGCGCCACATCGTCACGCAGCGCCATCAGCAGTGCTTCCTGTGCAAAATACCAGGTCGCCCCAATCTGTCGGGATTTCAGGATCATCCTGTTACGTATCCCGGCTTCCCTGCAAAGAGTCAGGGAGTCAAACCAGCCCCGCTGATGCCACTCCAGCCTGCTGATGATTTTTTCCCGCAGTGCGGCAATCTGTTCCGGCGTGAAATGATTTTTAAGTTTTTTCGCCCGGCCTTTCTTTCCTGTGGCCGTCGCATCCGGCTGGCCATCATGCAGTTTTTTAAGCTGCCGGGTCAGCAGGTCTATTTCCTTGAAGTCACCACCTGTTTTATTCTGTTTTTCAGTAAGCTGGATGAGGCGCGCATCGATGGACTGCGTGACACGCTGCACGGGTGGCGTTTCATCCCACTGGTCGCGTTTTTTCCACGCATAAATCGTGTTCGGGTTTATTCCCATCAGACGTGAGATTTCTGCGGGCGGATAACCCTGCCAGTAAAGTTGCCGCGCACGCTGGCGCACAAAAGCGTCCTGAATCATTGCTCCCCCTGAGTAATTACAGGAAGATTACCCGCGCGCGAAACCGTTCTCCTTAACCCCCTGTTCTGGCCGTTTTCTTACAACAAAAGCCCTTTGTATCATCCTGTTACGCTTTGCCATCATGACTGAAGAACCAGTCAGAGGGGCAAAAACTATGGCTAATGAAAAAAAGACATCCCGCAAAAAGTTTCGCGTGGCTGTCTCCGGATCAACTGTTGATGGCCGCGAAATCAGTCCGGTGCATCTGCGTGAAGCCGCCGAGAACTTCAACCCGGATGTTTACGCCGCCCGCGTGAACGTTGAGCACTATCTCTCGCCATGCCCGTCAAGCGAATTTTCCGCAATGGGCGATGTCACCGCGCTGAGTACGGAAGACATTACGGAAGGTCCGCTGGCCGGACGTACTGCGCTGTATGCAGAAATCGAACCGACCGAGCGCATGAAGCAGCTTGTCGCGGACGGCAAGAAAATCTATTCCAGTATCGAACTGCACCCGCAGTTCTCCGTTAACGGGCGCGCCTATCTGGTCGGGCTGGCGATGACCGACACCCCGGCAAGCCTGGGCACTGAACGCCTGAAATTCACGGCACAGCAACGTCAGGCGGTGATGACGTTCAACAGTGTCCAGGGTGAAGCACCGCTTATCTCCGAAGCCATCGAGTCTGAAATCATCGAAATGGCAGAACAACGCCAGGAAGAAGGCACCCAGTGGTTTAACCGCGTAATGGGGATTATTGGCCGTGGCCGCAAAGCGGATGACACCAGTTTCTCCCGTATTCAGGAAGCGGTGGAAGGCGTCGCAACGTCACAGGCCGACATTATCGACCGTTTTAATGCGCTGGAAACCCGCCATCAGCAGGACAGCCAGAAAATCACGTCACTGACCACAGAGCTGACAGCACTGAAGGAGAAACTGCGCACGCAGGACGGCGATCCGCAGAACCGGTTCACCGCAACGGGCGCAGCCTCCGACCAGCTGGCTGACTTCTGATAAGACAAAGGAGCAAATTTTTATGAATCTGGTGATGTCAGATATTACCCGCAACAAGCTGGGTTGCTATATGGCGCAGCAGGCGTCGCTTAACAATATCCCGGTTTCTGCGCTGGTATCGAGATTTACCGTGGAACCCGCGGTGCAGCAGCGTTTTGAAAACGCCTCAAAGGACAGCACAGAATTAACGAAAAGAATTAACGTGATCGGCGTGACCGACCAGAAAGGCGAAAAAATCCTCCTGGACACCACAGGACCGATTGCGCGCACGAATACCAGTTATGACGGCACAAAACGCCGTAACCCGAATAACGTGGTTAATCTGAAAAACCGCAAATACCAGTGCGAACAGGTGAACTACGACACGTTTATTTCGTATCCGCAGCTTGATGCCTGGTCGGCACACCCTGATTTTCAGTCCCGCATCAGCGCACAGATTGCCCGACAGGTGGCGCTTGACCGCATCATGATCGGTTTCAACGGCACGTCTCACGCGGATGAGTCCAACTTCAGCACCAACAAGCTGCTTCAGGACGTTAACGTGGGCTGGCTGGAGCACATCAGAACCGACGCCAGCGAACGCGTTATGAATGACGTGACGCTGACCTCCCGCAACATGGACAACACCGTGGCGCACGTGGGTAAGTATGCGAACGCTGATGCACTGGTACAGGACGCGCGTTCATCCCTGCTGGATGAATGGCACAAGGAAGCTGACGACCTCGTGGTGATTATGGGGCGCAACCTGTTTAACTCGCTGCGTCTGCCCGTGCTGAACAGCATCAGCGGCCAGAATCCCAATGCGGAATTACTTGCCGGGCAGCTCATCCTGTCATCGCGCACCATTGGCGGGCTGGGCGTGTTCCTTGCGCCGTTCTTCCCGGATGCAACGATGCTGATCACCTCGTTCAACAACCTGTCGATTTACTGGCAGAAAGGTTCAATGCGTCGTCTGATGAAAGACGAACCGGAATACAACCGTATCGCCACCTACCAGTCCATCAATGACGCTTATGTCGTTGAAGACTATGGCAAGTGCGCGATGGTCACTGGCCTGAAGTTCGCCGACAGCTAATCAACTCACGGCGGGCATCATGCCCGCCTGTAACGGAGAGAAAAAATGATTACTCCTGCACAGCAACACTGGCAGAACGTGATGGCACAGCGCGCAGGCCGGGCGAATGAAGGCGTGGACCACGCCGCGCGTACCGCGCATGAAGAGGTGCTGTATCGTCTGCGTCTGGCACAGGCCCGGCTTAAGGGCGTACAGGCCAGAAGCGCGAAAGCCGCCATCAAAAAAGAGTTGTTGCCGGATTTTTCCGGCTGGATTGAGGGAACGCTGGAGGCTGACGGCGGGCAGCAGGATGAAGTGATTGCCACGCTGATGGTGTGGGCGATTGACTGCGGCGATCTTCCGCTGGCGTTGCGTATTGGTGCGTATGTGGTCCGTCATAACCTCATTATGCCGGATAACTTTGGCCGTACTGCTGCCACAGTGCTGACCGAAGAAATCTGCAACCCGGTACTGACGCAGGCCGGGACGGATGCCGACGCGGATTTGTCCGCCTTTATCGAACCTCTGGATACCCTCCGGGAGATTGTCACCGACCAGGACATGCCGGACGAAGTGCGCGCCAAATTATGCAAGGCGTGCGCCTTTGCCCGCCGTGGCCTGAGTGATGCGGACAGCATGGCCCTGTCACTGAAGCTGCTGCGCGAAGCAATGCACCTGAACCCGAACGCAGGTGTGAAACGCGAGATTGCAACCCTTTCCCGCGCCCTGAAAAAAGCCGATTCCGCAGCCGCACCAGAAGATGCCAGCACACCGCAGGCGCAGGACGAAAGCAGCAAAAGTAAAAAGACAACGCGGAAGCCTGCAACACGAAAAACCACCGCGACGCAGAAGGCGAAGCGCGGTTAACGACTGACCCCGTCAGCGGGCGGCGTACGCGGTGTTCCGGTTTGACTCCGTGACCGTTTACACCGCGCACCCACCGCCCGATTTTTTTCAGGAGTGAACCCCATGAGTATGGTTGCCAGAACCAACCCCGGCCCCGCAGAGGACGACATCACCGATACCGATGATGGTGATACCCGTATTTCAGCGGGTGCATTCTGGCCGGATATTGTGCTGCGTGAGCTGCGTCTGGCGGTACGACTGCCGGGCCGTGTGACCACCTCCCGTCTGCTGCATACCGCCACCGGGGCTGTGGCACACGTTACCCGCGAGCTGGAAGCATGGCAGCAGGAACAGCAGGCGGCTGGCCATCAGACGCTGGCCGATGTTCCGGCACCCGTAATTAACGGAGAAAGCGTCAATCTCTGGCACTGGCGCAATGCTGTTTATACCGCCACACGCGCCCTGATTCTGGAGCGTTACCGCGATGCGGACACAACGGACAAGGGCGACCGCCGGGCGGACGCACTGGATATACAGACATCAGATTTGTGGCGCGATGTGAGCTGGGCCATCTCTGACATTCTGTGCCGCCCGCGAATCTTTGCGGAGTTGTGCTGATGAAAGTGAAGGCACTGGAAGGCGACACCGTGGATTCGCTCTGTTTCCGGTACTACGGCACGACGCAGGGCGTCACCGAAAAGGTGCTGGATGCCAACCCCGGACTCTGTCAGCAGGTATTTCTGGACGCCGGGCAGGAAGTGGAGATGCCGGAGCCGGAGAAGAAGAAACGAGAAATGATTCAGTTGTGGGGGGAGTAGCAGTGAGCACCATTCAAACGGGGATCACAGAGCAGGTTATTGCGTGGCTCTTTGACCACCTGCCAACGGTGTATGCAGCAGGCGCGGCGGTCAGCATTTCCGCGCTGATGAGTCTTTATGACGGACGAACACTGGTTCAGACCGTAACGGGATCGCTGGCGTGCGGCGTTCTTGCCATGGCCGTGGCCGGGTCGTTGCGCTTCTTCGGGTTTCCTGAAGATGCCGTGACGTTTATCGGCGCATCAATCGGTTTTATGGGCGCAGAGAAAGCACGCGACAAGGTTATTGCGGCCTTTAATCGCAGGGTGAAGGAGAAGGACGAATGAGCAACACATTTAAATTCAGCAGCCGGAGCGAAAAGAATTTGCAGGGCGTAAATCCTGAGCTGGTGAAAGTGACCCGACGGGCACTGGAAATTTCGGAAGTGGATTTTGGTATCACCGAAGGGTTGCGCAGCCGTTACCGCCAGAAGCAACTTGTGGCCACGGGTAAGAGCCAGACCATGAACAGCCGCCACCTTACGGGGCATGCCGTGGATGTTGTGGCTTATATCGGCAGCCAGGTGTCATGGGAATGGCCGCTGTACGAAAAAATCGCAGCAGCATTCAGACAGGCCAGCCGGGAACTGAATATTCCGGTGGAATGGGGCGGCGACTGGAAGACCCTGAAAGACGGACCGCATTTTCAGTTACCGCACGGAGTTTATCCGGCATGAAGCTCTGGCCCACGCTGGGTGTCGCTTTTCTTCTGATTGCCGCCTGGGGAGCATCCATGCGTCTGTCGTGGTCACTGGGCCGGGAGAACGCCAGAAACGAAGCGCAGGCCAGCACCCTGAAAAGTACCGTCGACACCCTGAATATCATCAGCGCCGGGGTACAGGATATGCAGCAGGTGCTGGCACAACTCCGCGCGGAAAATCAGCAACGCAATCAGGACGGAGAGGCCAGACGTGAACAGCTACGCAACGATATTGCAAAAGATGAATGCGCCCACGCTTTGCCTGACGCTCGTTTTACTGACAGGTTGCGCAGGCACGCAGAACGCGCCACGGCCAGCGCCGTCAGTCCGGCTTATACCGCAGACGCTGACCATACCGGTAACGCCTCCCCCCTTCCCTGACACTCCCACATGGGGAAATCTCGGTATATGGGGCGACCGCCTTCTGGATGCACTGGAAACCTGTAACGCGGATAAACGGGCCATTGAATTACTGGAACAGCGCAGGCTGCAACGACTGAACAACGAGGACAACAACCATGCTGAAAACTGATTCCCTGCGTGAAGCCATGACCCGTTCATGCCGATGGTGTCAGGCCAACCCGGAAAAATTCACCATTTTCGTGGAGAGCGGCAACATTGAAACGACCGGAGAAACGCCCTCGTTTGTTTACCGCTATCAGATGGTGATGTTTGTCATGGATTACGCCGGGGAGCTGGACGACCTCACGCTGCCGCTACTGGCGTGGTTATCCGAAAATCAGCCACAGTTGTTGCTCAACCCTGAGCGTAATCAGGACATCAAATTCTCCGCCGTTATCAATGACGATGACAGCGCCGATCTCCTGTTTACGCTCCCCCTGCGGGAACGCGTTCGCATTACGCGCAACAGTCAGGGGACACCGCAGGCAGAACACCTGCCGGAGCCAAAACCCCGCCTGCCATCTTCCGAAGGCGACTGGTCGCATGTATTCCAGGATGTGACGTGGGGTGAAAGCGATGGATAAGGCATTCACCCGCGTGGATGAAACCTTTGAGGCCATCCGCGACAGCCTGAATCAGCAGGCCATCAATAACATCGCCAGAAAGCTGGCACAGGATTTACGCCGCGCCCAGCAGGCGCGCATCCGGTCACAGAAAGCGCCGGACGGGACCGCATGGACACCACGCAGACGCCGCGTAACCCGGATACAGGAACGCATTCGCTTTATCTGGAATAACGAAGCACGCACGCTGAAAAACTGGCATCACGACACGGGGAAATACGGGCGAACCATCACCGGGTGGGATGAGGATAAAAACAGCATCCGCACGTTTTACCGGGATGACATCGACCGCTTTCTGGAAATACGCACCCGGCGCATCAACCAGGACAGCACAAAGCGCGTCCCCATGTTCGTAAAACTGCGCACCGCCCGCTACCTGAAAGCCCGTGCAGATGCTTCCGGTGTGACGGTGGGTTACAGCGGCGTGGCCGCACGTATTGCCCGCGTTCATCAGTTCGGTGAGCGCGATCAGGTTGCGCCGGGCATTTTCACCGATTACCCGGTACGTGAGCTGTTGGGCATCAGTCAGGCAGATGAACGCCTGATTTATAACACAGTGCTGGGCCGGATTGCGGAGGCTGTACGGTGAGCGCAGAACTCATGCGACTGCTGAGCAATATCATCCGCACCGGGATCATCTCTGAAGTTGATGAGAAGTCCTGGCGCGTGCGCGTTCGCAGCGGCGAACTGGAAACAGGCTGGCTGCGCTGGAACACCACGCGCGCGGGTGCCTTCAATGTGTGGTTGCCGCCATCACCCGGCGAACAGGTGGTAATAGCCTGCATCGGCGGCAACCCGGAAACCGCCATGATAATTGGCAGTCTGTGGAGTGATGCCATTCCGGCACCCGGCAAAAGCCTGAAAGAAATCGTGGTCAGCGCGCCGGATGGCGCGGTGTTCCGCTACGACGCGGACGCTGGCGCACTGAGCGCCAGCGGCATGAAAACAGCCAGCCTGCAGGCATCCGTCAGCGTGACACTGGACACGCCCGTCGTGGAATGCACAAACCTTCTGAGAACGGCGACGCTTGACGTCACAAAAGGGGGAAAGATGAGCGGCAATATCACGCACAGCGGCGGCAATTTCACCTCAAACGGCATCACAGTGCATACACATAAGCACGGTGGCGTTAAAGGTGGCAGCGATTCGACAGGAGGCCCGCAGTGACAACCCGCTACACAGGAATGAATCCGGACGGGACGGGAAACCTGAACGATATGGAGCACCTGAAACAGTCAGTCAGGGATATCCTGACCACCCCGCTGGCAAGCCGGGTTATGCGACGGGAATATGGCAGCCTTTTGCCTGATTTGATTGACGAACCCATGAATAACACCACGCGTCTGCAATGCATGAGTGCTGCCGTGATTGCACTGACACGATGGGAACCCCGCATTGCCCTGGACGCCATCGACGTTGTCTGGAAGGCAGGAGGCCGCGCCGGGGTGACGCTGTCGGGCACTGTCATGCAGACCATGCAGAATGTTGAATTAACCATCACGCTGAGGGAGTAAATCATGCCCGCCGTTGACCTTTCACAGTTACCGGAACCCGCCATCATCGCGGAGCCTGACTTTGAAGCAATTCTGGCTGACACAAAAGCCATGATGATTGCGTCCTATCCCGCCGAACAGCGTGAAGCCGTTTCCGCCGCGCTGGAGCTGGAATCGGAACCCCTTAACGTTATCGCCCAGACAACAGCGTTTCGTGAAATGCTGTTACGCCAGCGGGTCAATGAGGGTGCACGCGCCTGCATGTTAAGCCACAGCGCCGGGACAGACCTGGACAACCTCGCGGGCAATATGAACACAAAGCGCCTGGTTATCACTCCGGCAACGGATACCACCGACGCGGTGATGGAAAGTGACACCTCGCTGAGACTACGGGCGCAACGGGCATATGACGGTCTGAGTGTTGCTGGCCCGTCAGGTGCATACGAGTATTTTGCCCGCAGCGCCAGCGGTCTGGTACGCGATGCGCGGGCCATCAGCCCGTCTCCGGCCAACGTGACGGTTTCCATCCTGTCCACTGAGGGCGACGGCACAGCAACGGAGGCGTTGCTTAATACCGTTCGCGCCGTTCTGAATGCAGAGGACACCCGCCCGGTGGCCGACCGCCTGACCGTACAGAGTGCCAGCATCGTGACATGGCGGCTGAATGCAAAACTGTACTTTTACCCCGGCCCGGAATCCGAACCTATTCTGGCCGCAGCTGAATCGTCGTTCAGGAAGTGGCTGTCTGAGCAGGGGCTTATCGGTCAGGACGTGGCGCTGTCAGCCATTGCTGCCGCACTGCATGTGCACGGTGTGCAACGCGTGGAGATAATCGAACCCACACAGAATATGGCCATCAGCGACATACAGGCGGCGCGCTGTGAGTCATTCACCATCAGCGAAGGTGGGCGCAATGAGTAATTCGTTGTTACCGCCATCAGCCAGCAATTTCATGCGTTGCGCCGAAGCTGTCGGAACACGCATTACAGACATTCCGGTAGACCTCAACACGCTGTGGTCGCCGGACACATGCCCGGTGCATCTGCTGCCTTATCTCGCCTGGGC
>JAIJJM010000776.1 GCA_022728415.1 Collinsella sp.
CTTCAAGGCGACGAACGAGGCGGTTGCCGGTCTCGCGCGAGCTCGCCTCGCGGGCTTCCGCGGCGTCGAGTGCAGCCTTCAGGCGGAGCTCGGTCGCATCGTCCTCTGCCTTCATTTGCTCGAGCTGGCCCTTGAGTTCCGTCGCTTTGGCGGCATGGGCATCACGGTTAATTTCAGCTGCCGCAGCGGTCTTTTGTGCCGCGGCAATCGCCTGGTGTTGATCGGCGATGATCTGATCGTAGCGGCCTGCGATGTCCCGGCGCGTCTCGAGCTCCTCTGCCTGGTCGGCGATGCGCTGCTCAAGCTCGGACAGGTGGGCGCGGGCATCGGCGAGTGCCTTCTTGGCGGCGTTCATCTCGCGCATGGCCGACGCGCCCTGGGCGATAAAAGTGCCCACGGCGTTAGCGGTGTTTGAGACGGCGCTTCCCAGGTCGCGGCTCGTGGTGGGAGCATGCGAGGTGGTCGGGTGCGCGGTCTCGGCGGCATGCGTATCGGCAACCTGCGGCGCGGAGATATTGCCGGTGCCGCCTTCGATTACGGAAAAGCCCGCTGCGTGCGGGTCGACCGCGTCGGCGCCGATCGTGGGGTGCTCGAGCTGCAGGAACGAGGGCATGGTGCTGCCCTGGTCGGCAACCGGGGTCTCGCCGGGCACAAACGTCGAGGCAGCCTCGGCGGCTTCCTCCTCTTCGGCGTCGACATCGGTATCGGCGACAGCGTCCTTCATCGCTTTGACGGCATCCATCATGGAGTCCATGACGGCGTCGAGCTCTTCTTCCGAAGACACTTCGATGGGGCCCGCTGCTTGCGGAGCGTTCTCAGCCTTGGGCTCAGTATCGCTCGGGTCCGGCTGCTCAAGCTGATCTTCCTTGTCTTGCTCTGCGGCGACATTTGCGTCTGCGGCCTCGTCTGCGGCGGCAGGAGCCTCCTCGACAGCGGCATCAATGCCGCCATCGCTGCTGGTAGAAGCATCGCAGTCGTTAATGGTGTCTGCGGAATCGTCAATATGCTGTTGAGTCTGGGGGTCCAGCTCGTCTGTCATAGGCATGTGCTCCTCATCGTTGTTTGTCACCCTATGATAGAGTCTCGCGCCGACATCCCGCGCGCCGCAGCAAAGTTTCAAAACGTGTTCGATGTCTCGCGTCGATAGCAACAACTCGGCCGCTTTATCCAGATTGTACTTGACAATCCCTTCGCCGAAAGACGCTATGCCGTTCGCCTACCGAGGCCTTTTCTTCTCACTTGAACACGCTAAAGTTGCATCACAGCTTTTGGCGCGTTTATTTGGATGCGCGAAGTCGGCGGGTACGCCCGTCGCGATTCTGAAAGGATTTCCATATGGGACTTTTCACTGGTAAGACTGTGATCATCACCGGCGGCGGCAAGGCCACGCTTAAGGACGGCTCCGCTGGCTCCATCGGCTACGGTATCGATATCGCTTTTGCCAAGG
>JAIJJM010000777.1 GCA_022728415.1 Collinsella sp.
GCCTGAACGCTCACGATGAGCTTACCCTTCAGGGATTGAATCAAAGGATCGACGGTCATGTTCGACTCAACCTTTCTCAAAACAGCCTCCTGAGGCATTACACCTCAGAAGGCGCACTTGGTAGTTATGTTTACTTCAACGAAGCAAGAAGATGCTCAGCGGCACCGATGAGCGGAGCATCGCCCTCCAGAGAACCGATGAGGATCGGCGTGTCCTGAAGCGGGTCGAGCGCCTGGCTGGCGTAGCCCTCGTGCACCGAATCCTTCCACGTCTGTGAGCGCCAATCGGGACCCTGGTGAATCACACCCCCCGAAAGCACGATGACCTCGGGATCCAGAATGTTGGCAAGCGAGCCTAAGCTGGCACCCAGAGCAAAGCCGGCATCGTGGATGACCTCGGTCGCCTTTGCGTCGCCCGCACGGCACAGGTCGTTCACATCGCGACCGACCGAAGGACGGCTGGGGTCGACGCGGCCAAAGCGCTCATCGTACATACGACCAATGGAAGTGCCCGAAGCAACCGACTCAAGATGACCGGAACGTCCGCAGGCGCAGGGAATGCCGGCGGCAGCCGAGCACTCGATGTGGCCCATATGGCCGGCGGCACCATGGAAACCCTGCATCACGCGGCCGTTCTCGACATATGCGCCGCCGATGCCCGTACCGATGCCCAGGCACAAGACGGAGAACTTGCCCTTGCCGACGCCCCAGTGGGCCTCGCCCAGCGCATGAGCCTGCACATCGCCCACCACGGCAACGGGAAGACCGAGGTCCTCGCGCAGGCGCGGCCCCAACTGAACGCCGGACCAGCCGGGCATGATCTCGTTGGCATACGCGATGGCGCCCGTCTTGGGATCGACGACGCCTGCGGCACCGATACCGACACCGAGGACCTCGACATCGGGATTCGCCTCAAGAGCGGCTTTGATGGACACCTCGATACGCTGGAAGACGGCCTCGCCGCCCTCCTGGGCCTCGGTAGGAACCTCGGCCTCAAAAACGGGATGGGGCACGCTGCCGTCAGCCGGGTACTCCATGATGGCGGTCGCGATCTTAGTTCCGCCGATATCGACAGAGCAGACGTACTTGTTCTCCATGTCGCTCTCCTTCGGAGATAAAAAACAACTACAGGAAATAAGGGCAGAATTATTGCCACAGGTTGATAAAGGTTTCCCAGGTGCCCGAGGTTGGGGTGAAAGTGGTCGGGCATTGACCTAATGGGTCACGCCCGACCACTTGAGCCCCAAGATCGGGTGCCTGGGAAAGCTTTACAGGAGACCGTTGTCCTGGAGGACCTTCCTAATCGCCTCGACGTTCTCGCCGGTCATGGCCTTCACCGGGCGCGGCATGGTCGGGCTATCGAAGATGCCCATGAGGTTCATAGCGGTCTTGAAGGCGCCGACGCCACCGGCATAGCCCTGGACGCCCGAGGTAACATCCCAGATG
>JAIJJM010000778.1 GCA_022728415.1 Collinsella sp.
CGATGTCGTTGACGGCAAAGCCAATGTGGCCCTTGGTGCCACGACCGTTCTGCTTCATGACCTCGATCAGCGAATCGTTAAAGTACGAAACCGGAGTCTCGATGACGGGCAGGCCCATCATCGTCGAGAACAGCTCCGCGATCTCCAGGGCGTCTGCCGGGTCGGTGGCGTTGATGCCCACGTGGGCAACGCGCATGCCAAAGAGCTCTACCGGGTTGGCATTCTGCTCACTCATACAGTCAGCGCCTACTGAGCCATGACGTCAAGAACGGCCTTCTCGGCAGCGACGCGGTTCATGCCGGTCATGAAGGGCACGCCGCTCACATACGGGCAGGTGAGGCCCTCGGGGGCAACGGTGGTGGCGATCAGCAGGTTGGCGCCCTCGTCGCAAGTGTCCTTGGCCTCGGAGATGGCGCACTGCACGATCTCGTACTTGTCGGCATAACCGTTGGCGTCGAGCAAGGTGGCGACCTTCTGGGCAACAAGCGTGGAAGTGGCAGCGCCAGCGCCGCAAGCCAAAACGATTTTCTTCATAGGTAATGTCTCCCTTCATGGTTTACTTTTGCTAAGTGTACCGCAGCGAGCGATGGCACTCAGCCTCGATGCGCTTTTATGCCAGTTTGCTTGCACACTGCGTATAATACATCTAGTACGTGTTGTCTTATCACTCGCTTTATGAGCGACTAAGGACCCTAATATGCCCGATTCCCGCACCCTCTGGACCACCGTCGTCGTCATCTGTATCGCCGTGTCGGTATTCTTTAGCGTCAAAAAACGTACCACGTTTAAGCGCCTGCAACAGCTTATGGCTGCCAAGCAGTGGGAGGAGTTCGATCGTTTGCTCGGCGGCAAACTCACCAGCATGTTGTATCCGCGCTACAACCGCGACTACCTGCGCCTGAACTCCTATCTGCTGCGCGAGGACCACGAGCGCGCCGACGAGATGTTCGACCTGCTGCTGAGCCTCAACCTGCCCAAGATGCAGCGTGTCGACCTGGTGATCAAGGCCTTTAACTACTACGTTGGCCAGGAGAACTGCGAAAAGTCCAAGGAGCTTTTGCACGAGATCAAGGGCTTTGAGGGCGGTCAGGCCGAGGCGGTCGCACACGAATGCCAGCTGATGTACGACACGATGATCCTCAAGCGCCACAACGACATTCCCGAGCTGGAGCGCATGCTCAAGGAAGCCGGTGACGATCCGGTCAAGCGCTGCCGCCTGGAATACCTGCTGGCCCTGCAGTACCAGAACAAGGGCGACGAGGCCAAGTTTGCCGAGTACTTGGAAAAGTCGGGCCAGCACTCGATGGCCGTCAACGCGTAGCGGACGGCTTGTGCTAGACTTCTAGACTTACGGGGGCGTGGCGGAATTGGCATACGCAGGAGACTTAAAATCTCTCGCCGCAAGGATTGTGGGTTCGAGTCCCACCGCCCCTACCACGTATTG
>JAIJJM010000779.1 GCA_022728415.1 Collinsella sp.
TTGGAATCCTTCCTGTTGGGCTGCCTCTAGCCTAACGCTTCTGCCAGCCATTGTGGAGTGGTTGGATCATCCGGTTTCAGCGCGCGGTCCAGGTGGCTGGCGCGCAGTGGCTCCCAGCTGAAATCTGTCAGCAGATCGGCGGGTTTGCAAGGGATTGGAGTGGGTTGCAGACGCAGCAGCCAGGCGCAGTATCCGATGATTTGCTCGGGGGTTACGTTGCGGGCGCGCAAGGCTCCCATATCCAGCGAACGTTCGCGCTTGGCTAAACGCCGACCGGCCGCATTGTCGATGAGCGGCAGGTGCGCATACTCGGGGTGCTCGGCGAGAGGCTTTTCCGTGTTGCCGCATTCCGGCTCAAAGCCGCCAGCCAACAGACACTGGCGAATCCACATTTGCAGCGCGGTGGAGCGCAGCAGATCACGGCCGCGCACGATATCATCAACATCCATATCGAGGTCATCCACGACCACGACCAGTTGATAGCCGAACAGTCCATCGGCTCGGCGAATCACGGAATCGCCTACCTCGCGGGCCAAATCGTAGTGCTGTGGACTATAGACACGGTCGTTAAAGCATGCGACACCATCAACGATTCCGGCATCGCCCTGCTGTTCCGGCGGCACGGCTCCCGACAGCGCAGCGGAATCGTCAGGCACTGTACGTTGCTTTTCTCCCGCTGCCGGTTTCGGCATGGCGATACGGATGGAATGCTGGTCGCCGCGAGACAGACGGGCACGGACCTCGTCGGGATGGTCGTGCAGCAGGCGGCGGCACGTGCCGGGGTACACCATGAAGCCGTCGCCCTCGTTGGGGGCCGAGGCGGCGCGAATGTCGGCGCGCGAACAGAAGCAGGGATACAGCACACCTTGCGAGCGCAGGCATTCGAGAGCGTATTCATATCGTTCGGCGCGCTGGGATTGGAACATCGGTTCGCCATCCCAGTCGAGGCCGAGCCAATGCAGGTCGTCCATCATGAGCCGGTCGGCGCCGGCAACCACGCGCGGCTTGTCCACGTCTTCGATACGCATCAGCATGCGGTCGCCACGCGAACGGGCCGAAAGCCATGCACCCAACATGGCGTACACGTTGCCGATATGCATGCGCCCCGACGGCGTCGGCGCGAATCGTCCGGTCACCAGCGTCTCTCCTTCTGCGAAAACTCAGCACCATGGTAACGAAAAGGCTCTTCTCCTCAGAGGAGAGCTGATACAGTGAAGCTCGCCGGCCCGAACTCCCCTCAGTCAGCTTCGCTCAGAGAGGGGAGCCAGTGATTGTCACTTGTCTTCGGAGACCTTGCCGACTTGCACGTCCGGGTCATCACCGACGATCTGGTCGCTGGCCCAGGCGGAAAGCTCAAGATGCTCACCACCGGTCTGGTCGACCAGCACGGTGTCGCCATCGTGGACCTTGCCGGCCAGCAGCATACGGGCCAGCTGGTCGCC
>JAIJJM010000033.1 GCA_022728415.1 Collinsella sp.
GCATCCAATCGCTGCTGAAACCGATGCTTCAAATTGAGGCGGTGCGCATGACGGGCCAAGAAAAGGTTGAGCGTGCCACCGCGTTGGTCTCGCAGATAACCATGGCGAGCAATATCTTGGGGCCTGTAGTCGGGACGGCAGTCTACGGGTGCTTTGGCATCGATGCTCTATGCGAAACCGCGGCGGTGACGTTTGCGATGTCAGCCCTGCTGTTCGGGGGCGCCCTCAAGCGAAATGCCTCATCTGGAATGACAGGGGACAGTACGACTTGCTCGACATGTCGAAACGATTTTCGGGAGTCGATTCGGTACCTGTTTCAAAACGCATCATTGCTCGTTGTGTTTTTACTTGCGGCTGTTTTAAACCTTGCGTTAGTTGGGTTAACGATTGGTGCCCCCGTTATTGTTGCAAAGCACCTCGGAATGCAGTCATCCTTTGTTGGGATTATTGAGGTGGCTATGGGCTTGGGTGGTCTTGTCGGCAGTGGTGTGGTCGGTATGAGGCCGCATCGTTTTTCCTTCAAGGGCATATGTCGATATGTTGCGATGATCTGTTTTGGAGTCGTGCCGATTATTGTCACGCTACTGAGCGGTCCTGATAAATTAGCGTTTGCCGCGCTTGCGGCCGGCTCGGCATGGGTTATGGCGTGGGCAAGCATTACATCGGTCGAAATCGTTTCATTCGTTCAGCGGTCAGCGCCAAAGGAACTCTGCGGAAAAGTGCTGGCACTCGTTTATATGACGCTTTCCTGTGCAACGCCTATTGGCCAATTGGTTTACGGGCTCGCATACGATCGATGGACTCCGGCGATTGTATTCGCAGGCATGTTGGCGGTGCTGACGTTGACGACGGTGCTGTTTTATCGGCTGAAAAGTCGCTTGTGGCGATTGTCTTAAGGCGCTGGGGCACCGTGAATTAGCGGAAGCATTGTCCCGCCGCGCCGGGATGTCATTGTTCGGGCCTGCCTCTCCTTCATCTACAATATCGTGCAGACGAAGGAGGGGCAAGGCCCATGATCAAGATGTTTGCGAGTGACTTAGACGGAACGCTGCTGAACGCCCTGCACGAGGCAGATGGGACCATTCGCCGTGCTATTCGCGAGCTGACCGAGGCTGGCCTGCATGTGGTTCCCGCGACCGGACGCTCGACGTTGCCGATCGGCGAGCATGGCTTTACGGGGCTAGCGCTCGATGCCTGCTGCTCCAACGGGTCCATCGTGCGCGACAGCCATGGCGAGGTGCTCAAGACCTGGACCATCGACCCGCAGATTACCGAGGAGCTGCTCAAGGAGTTCCCGGATATTTGTTTTGACTGCTCCACGCCCGATGGCATGTTCTCGAGCGGTTCGTTCGAGATGCACCAGGCGGGTTTTAAGAAGGACAGCCCTATCAAGCGCATCGTGATGCGCGGTATGCGTGCACGTGGCGGGTACCACGAGGAACAGCATTTCGACCAGTCGATCGGTGACATCCTGCGCCACGATGTGTGCAAGATCAACTGCCGCGTGATCTTGCCCGAGCTGGAGCGCGACCTTAAGGCATATTTGGCCGAGCGATCGGACCGCGTGGTCAACGCGCCGTTCGATCCGGTGATGTTCGAGATCACGGACGTGGCGTGCAACAAGGGCGAGAGTGTGGCCTGGCTGGCGGGCTACTACGGCATTGCCGAGGATGAGGTCGCGGTCTACGGCGACGGCGGCAATGACATAGCCATGCTCAAGCGCTTCCGTCATAGCTATGCCACCAAGAATGGCAGTGACTCGGCAAAGGCCGCCGCGAGCGCGACCATCGGCAGCTGCATGGTCCACGCCGTCCCCAAACACATGCTCGCTACCATGCATAAGCAGAACTCTCGCACCATCATCGAATAATGCGACAAAGGGACCGCCCCTTTGTCGCATGGGAGATGCCGGCTTTTGGCGTATGGGACTGTTCCGCTTTCGCCACCAACAAATTTCGAGTCATTCGGCCTGTCGGAGGTCGTTAAATGGCTAAAGATGCCCTCTCAGGAACATTCATACCTCTAATGGTGTTTGATTCGGTGACGTAAGTGAGCAAATGGGCATGTATGCGCTCAAATAAGGACAAAAACTCTCAGATAATCCCGGCGGTGCATTTATACAGAACCAGCAGCTTGGCCGAATAACTCGAAAAATGTAGGTAACAGTTCGGCGACAAGCTCGGGTATGGCAAAGGAACTGTTCCTTCGCCATACCCGAGCTCCGATCTTCTGAAATGCGAACAAACATTCGCATATCTAACTGCGCTTTGATAGAATCGGTGTCGTTGACGGCAGTTCCATGTGCCGGGCAGCGCCCTCCATCTGATGGGAGGTGATGCCCATGACCGATTTGATTGATTTCGTGAGGCTTCTGACCGCTTTGGTCTCGCTTCTCACGATGCTTATCGGGCTTTCCGAGGCACTCAAGCAGCGTTCAAAGCAACGTAAAAGGGGTCGCCGCCGCTAAGGCGTTGACCCCTTAATCCAAGCAACGGCGCTGCCCAGCTTAGCAGAACTTGGGCTGCCGTCGACACTATTCTACCCACGAACGACATTTTGGACAATCGGTAATGCCGCTCCAAAAGACAGGCGGGATGTGGCAAAGGGACAGTCCCTTTGCCACATCCCAAATATTGCCTTTACGTGTTGATGCACACGGTGTGCAATAATACTCGCACTGTGCAATAGCGCACAGGCTGAGTAACAAGGAGGACGCTTGTCCCAGCTCGAGAAATGCGATCGCCGGTCCCTTCGCTCGCAGCGTGCCCTTCGCCAGGCGCTTGCCGGCGAACTTGCCGAAAGCGGCGATCTTTCGCGCATTAATGTCGCGTCGCTCACCGAGCGCGCTGGTCTTACGCGCCGCACGTTCTATTCGCACTACTGCGATATCCCCGACTTTATCAATCAAATCGAGGACGGCTTGCTGGCCGAGATCCGTGAGCGCATTGAGCTCATCACCGCAGCTCAGCTGCCTGATCTCTATCACAACATCGATGAGCTTGAGCCGGCGCCCGGTTCGGTTGAGCTGCTGCGTTATCTTGCGGCCAACCGCGACTTAATCGGTGCGCTGCTGGGCCCGGGCGGCGATCAGGCCTTCATTAAAAAGATCATCGACACCGCGCGTGAGGCCGTGGTGCCGCGTGCGCAGACGGGCATTTTGGGCCTGGCGCTGGGCACGTTCTTTGACTACTACGTCACCTACGTCGTGAGCGCCGAGGTCGGCCTGATCCAGCGCTGGTTTGAGCGTGGGCTCACCGAATCGCCCGAGGCCATGGCGCGCATTATGACGGTGCTCGCTTTTGTGCGCCCTGGTGACCTGTATGGCCAACCCATCGATATCAACGTGCCGGAATACGGCATGAAGCTATTGAACTTGCAGCTCGAGGACGCGGCCGACACCGCCGCAACCGTCGAGTCCAACAACTAAGAGGAGAGACAATGAGCAAACTCGTCGAGGGCATTAAGGACCGTATGGTCGCTGCCGCACGCGAGGCCGCGCCCGCCGTGGTGGACGCCGCGCAGAAGGCCGCGACCGCGGCTGCCGAGAAAGTCGCCGAGGCGGTTGCCGATGCCAAGAACGCGGCAGGGGAGACGTCCGTCGTTAGCGAGCCCGTAGCCGCCACCGCCGCCCACGCCCCCGAAGGCGCGATCTTCAACCCCGAGAACGCTCGTGGCAACCTGCACCTGGGCATCGACGTGGGTTCCACCACCGTTAAGCTCGCCGTGCTCAACGACGACAACCAGATCGTCTACGCCAAGTACCAGCGCCACCACACTGACGTCCGTGCCTGCGCCCGCGACCTGTTCGAGGGCGCTGCGACCGTGTTGCCGACGGCCCAAATGACCTGCGCCATTACCGGCTCGGGCGGCCTGCTGCTGTCTCAGTGGCTCGACCTGGAGTTTGTCCAGGAGGTCATCGCCAGCAAGCGTGCCGTCGAGACCCTCATCCCGGCCACCGATGTCGCCATCGAGCTGGGTGGCGAGGACGCCAAGATCATCTACTTTGACAACGGTATCGAGCAGCGCATGAACGGCACCTGCGCCGGCGGTACGGGCGCGTTCATCGACCAGATGGCAACCCTGCTGCACACCGACGCGAGCGGCCTCAACGAGCTCGCGGCCAACGCCACCACCATCTATCCCATCGCCAGCCGCTGCGGCGTCTTTGCCAAGACTGACGTGCAGCCGCTGCTCAACGAGGGCGCCCGCCCCGAGGACGTGGCGGCCTCCATCTTCCAAGCCGTCGTGACCCAGACCATCTCGGGCCTGGCGTGCGGCCGTCCCATTCGCGGCAACGTCGCCTTCCTGGGCGGCCCGCTGCAGTATCTCTCCGAGCTGCGTCACCGCTTCTACCTCACACTCAATCTGGACGAGGAGCACCGTATCGTGCCCCAAAACGCTCACCTGTTTGTGGCGAGCGGCGCCGCCATGGCGCACGAGTCCAACAAGCTCAGCACGTTCCCGCAGCTCATCGAGGCCATCGACAGCTTGGGTGACACGCAGGGTGCCGAGGTCGAGCGCCTGGATCCGCTCTTTGCCACCGACGAGGACTTTGCCGAGTTCAAGACCCGCCACGACGCCGAGGTCGTCCCCAAGGGCAAGCTCGACGGCTACACCGGTCGCGTGTTCATCGGCATCGACGCCGGCTCCACCACCATGAAGGCCGCGCTCGTGGGCGAGGACGGCCAGCTGCTGCACACCTGGTACGGCAACAACAACGGCGACATCCTGGGCACGGCCAAGGTCATCATGGCCGATTTCTACAACCACATCCCCGCCGGCTGCACCATCGGCCACGTGACCACCACGGGCTACGGCGAGGCGCTGCTCATCGAGGCCCTCAAGGCCGATTCCGGCGAGATTGAGACCGTTGCGCATCTGCGCGGCGCCAAGGCATTCCTGCCCGGTGTCGAGTTTATCCTGGACATCGGCGGGCAGGATATGAAGTGCCTGCGCGTCAAGGACGGCGTCATCGAGCACATCATGCTCAACGAGGCTTGCTCGTCGGGCTGCGGCAGCTTTATCGAGAGTTTCGCCGTGTCTATGAACATGGACGTGCGTGCGTTCGCCGATGCCGCCATCCATGCCAAGGCTCCGGTCGATTTGGGCAGTCGCTGCACGGTCTTTATGAATTCGCGCGTCAAGCAGGCGCAAAAGGAAGGCGCCACGGTGGGCGACATCGCGGCCGGCCTGTCCTATTCCGTCATCAAGAATGCTCTGTTCAAGGTCATTAAGCTGCGCGACCCCAAGGAGATCGGCAGCCAGGTGATCGTCCAGGGCGGCACCTTTATGTCCGATGCCACGCTGCGCGCGTTTGAGCAGCTCACCGGCGTTCATGCCGTGCGTCCCGACATCGCCGGCTGCATGGGCGCCTATGGCGCTGCCTTGCTCGCCCGCGATCGCGCCGGCGCCGACGGCACCTCGACCATTCTTTCTGCCGAGGACATCGCGCACCTCACCGTGACGCAAAAGCATGTCCGCTGCGGCCGTTGCTCCAACAACTGCCAGCTCACCGTCAACGATTTTGGCGGCGGCAGGCGCTTCATTACCGGCAACCGCTGCGAGAAGGGTGCCGGCCACAAAAAGCAAAAGACCGAGGCCCCCAACCTCTTCAAAAAGAAAAACGAGCTGCTCTTTAGCCGCGAGGTCCTGAGTCCCGACGAGGCCCCGCGCGGCACCGTCGGCATCCCCCGTGCGCTCAACATGTACGAGAACTACCCCTTCTGGCACGCGTTCTTTACGCGCCTGGGCTTTAGCGTGCAGCTGTCCGACCAGTCGAGCAAAAAGACCTACCAGGCGGGCATCGAGTCCATGCCGTCCGAGAGCGTGTGCTATCCGGCCAAGATGAGCCACGGCCACGTGATGAACCTTATCGACCGCGATGTCGACTTCATTTGGATGCCGTGCGTGCGCTGGGAGCGCAAGGAGGATCCGACCGCCGGCAACTGTTACAACTGCCCCATCGTTATGAGCTACCCCACGGCGTTGGCGCTCAACATCGACGAGATCCGCGAGCAGAACATCGAGTTCCTGTACCCGTTTGTGCCCTATCACGATAAGACCGAGCTCAAGCGCCGCCTGTACCAGGTGCTCGCAGTCGACCGTGTGGCCGATTCGCAAGCCGGTCGCGGTCGCGTGCGTGGACCCAAGATCACGCGCTCTGAGGTCGATGCCGCTGTCAATGCTGCCTTTGAGGCCGATGCGCGTTTCCACGAGGACATCCAGACCATGGGCGAGGAGGCTCTTAAGTGGGTCGAGGACCACGGTGGCCACGGCATTGTGCTCGCCGGTCGTCCCTACCACAACGATCCCGAGATCAACCATGCCCTGCCCGAGCTTATTTCGAGCTTTGGCTTTGCGGTCTTTACCGAGGATTCGCTCGCGCATCTCGTGAAGCCCGAGCGCCCGATCCGCGTCGTCGACCAGTGGATGTACCACAGCCGCCTGTACGCCGTCGCCCGCTTTGTGACGATGCGCAACGACCTGGACCTGATCCAGCTCAACTCCTTCGGCTGCGGCCTGGACGCTCTGACCACCGACCAGGTGCAGGAGATTCTGGAGGCCAGCGGCAAGATCTACACCGTGCTCAAGATCGATGAGGTATCCAACCTGGGCGCCGCGCGCATCCGAATCCGCTCGCTCATGGCGGCGCTCAAGGACCAGGAGGCCGAGCGCTTGGCCGAGGCCACGGCCGCGGGCGAGGCCTACGAGCAGGGTGTTGCCGCGCCGGTGGCGCCCTCCACGGATGCCCCCGCGTTCGCGAGCCGCAAGTACACGTTCGAGGCTCAGCGCGAGAGCGCTTCGACCGCGTGGCCCAAGGTGCCCTTTACCGAGCAGATGCGCGAGGAGGGCTTCACCATCCTGTGCCCGCAGATGGCGCCGATCCACTTTGACCTGGTCAAAGAGGTGTTCCGCGGTGCTGGATACAACTTGGAGCTGCTGCCCTCGACTGACCACGATGCCGTCGAGGCCGGCCTGCGCTACGTGAATAACGACATCTGCTATCCGTCGATTCTGGTGACGGGCCAGATCATGGAGGCCATCGAGAGCGGTCGGTACGACCTGTCCAAGACGGCCGTGGTCATCAGCCAGACCGGCGGCGGCTGCCGTGCCACCAACTACATCGCGCTCATCCGCAAGGCCCTGCGCGAGAGCGGCCACCCCGAGATTCCGGTGATCTCGCTTTCGGCCGTGGCGCTCGGCGAGGACAACCCCGGCTTTAAGATTACGCCGGCGCTGCTTAAGCAGGCAGTCTACGCGGTGCTCTTTGGTGACGTGATGATGCAGATGCTCTACCGATGCCGCCCGTACGAGGCCACGCCCGGCGCCGCCAACGCGCTCTACGAGGAGTACATGGCGCGCGCCCGCAAGCTGGCGCCCAAGTTCAACCGCCACAACTACACCAAGCTGTGCCGCGAGGCCATCCGCGCGTTCGACACCATGCCGCTTGTGGGCGAGGGCACCAAGCCGCGCGTGGGCGTGGTCGGTGAGATCTTGGTCAAGTTCCACCCCACGGCCAACAACCACGTGGTCGATGTCATCGAGCGCGAGGGCTGCGAGGCCGTGGTGCCGGGCCTGCTCGACTTCTTCCTGTACTCCATGAGCAACGCCGAGCTGCAGAAGGACGAGCTGGGAAGCTCTGCCACGACGCGCGCGGGCATGCAAGCGCTCATCAAGCTCGTGGACTGGATGCGTACGCCGGTGGAGGAGATGCTCGAGAAGTCCCGCCGCTTCGAGGCGCCCGAGCGCATCGGCACCATGGCAGATAAAGCCCGCACGGTGCTTTCGGTATGCAATAACATGGGCGAGGGCTGGCTGCTCACGGCCGAGATGCTCGACCTGATCGACCACGGTGCGCCCAACATCATCTGCACGCAGCCCTTCGCGTGCCTGCCCAACCACGTGGTGGGTAAGGCTGTGATCAAGGAACTGCGCCGTCAGCACCCCGAGAGCAACATTGTCGCGGTGGACTACGATCCCGGTGCGTCCGAGGTCAACCAGCTCAACCGCATTAAGCTCATGATTAGCGTGGCCAAGGAGAACCTGCGCGCCGGCAAGGGCTTTAAGCTCGAGAAGGTGGCGCCGCTCGCGATGGACGAGGTTACCGGCCAGATGCGTGCCCACGACGGCTGCGCGAGCTGCGGCTCGGTCGACGAGAGTGCCGTGGCGTCGGTCGCTGAGCGCCTGGGGCGCGGCATTAAGAAGTAGCTTGCCTGCTATGGACCAGATATGAGACAAACGGGTGGTAGCCGTACCGGTCACCACCCGTTTTTACTGGACATATGTTGCGTAAATGGGCTTGTTGACGCCTTCGGCGGACTCGTATTTCAGAAGTGCGGGGAAAAACTCCAAGCCTCCGAGCACACTGCTCTTATGAGCTCTCGTTACCTGCGGTTTTGTTGCTAAAAAAGTCGGTCTGGTCGGCGAAGCTCAATTTTTCACCGCACTTCCGAAAACGACGGTCCTGCGGCACGAAAAATGGCCTGTAAAGCCCTGAGATAATGAACATATGTAGCCGTTTGCCGCGAAATACCGTCCGTTTATAGAACCCACCTCCAGCGTGCAGCCCTCTTACGGTTGAATAAATACACATCTATGGAATTACGTAAGAGAGGACCGTTCCATGAGCTACAAGACCGTTTGCGTTGCCGGCGGCGGCGTGCTGGGAAGCCAGATTGCCTTTCAGGCCGCCTACTGCGGCTTTGATGTGACGATCTGGCTGCGCAGCGAGGGCAGCATCGGCCGCACCCAGCCCAAGATCGACCACGTGCGCGAGGAGTACATCGCGGCAATCGAGGGCATGGCGGACGGCACGGGCGAGTGGTGCGCCGGTATCGCCGATAGCACCCAGCCCTTCGACAAGGAGACGGCGCTCGCTGCCGTTGAGCGCGCCTACGCCACACTCAAGCTGGAGCTTGATCTTGCCAAGGCAGTGGCCGACGCCGACCTGGTCATCGAGTCTATGGCCGAGGACACACAGGCAAAGATCGACTTCTACAAGAAGCTCGCCCCGGTTCTGCCGCAAAAGACCGTCATCGTCACCAACTCTTCCACGCTGCTGCCGAGCACCTTTGCCAAGTACACCGGCCGTCCCGAGAAGTACCTGTCGCTGCACTTTGCCAACTCCATCTGGAAGAACAACATGACCGAGGTCATGGCACAGGACCAAACCGACAAGCGCTACTTCGACGAGCTTGTCGACTTCGCCAACGACATCCGCATGCTGGCGCTTCCCGTCAACAAGGAAAAGAACGGCTACCTGCTCAATTCCATGCTGGTGCCGTGGCTGCTTTCGGGTCTGGACCTGTATGTCTCGGGCGTCAGCGACCCCAAGAGCATCGATCTCGCATGGACGCGCGGCACCGGCGCTCCCAAGGGGCCGTTCCGCGTGTTCGACACCGTGGGCATCCAGACGGCGTACAACATCGTCATGCAGTACCAAAAGGTGCCGGGCCTGGTGAGCCCGCTGCTCAAAAAGATGATGATGCCCTACAACTTTAAGGCCATGGCCTCCGTCCTCAAGAAAATGCTCGACGAAGGCAAGCTGGGTGAAAGCGCGGGTGAGGGCTTCTTCAAGTACTAAACGATTCTTTGGGGGCGGACCGCGCCCCCAAAGCCGTGTTTCTGCGCCGTTGCAAGCTTAAGCTACCGCTACGGGGTGTTTGTTAAGCTGCGGACCAATATTGGACAGGGCTGGGCAAACGCCATGATATATGAGGGAAACGACGGTGGCATTCAAAGACGGTAACGATATGGGTTTGAGAAGCGAAGGCGTTCGATGTTACCGACTACGACCACGGCACGCATTCGTTTGGGCGCATCTTTACGGTGGACGAGACGGCGCGCACCTATGAGCTGGAGGAGCAGATCGCAGTGCCGTTCTCGGGCTACGTGAGCAGTGCGCAGCGCGTCGGCGACTCGAACAGCATGCTCGTGGCATCGGACCAAGCCAAGACCTTTACCGAGTACGATCGCTATGGACTGCCCATCGCCACCTACGAGATGGAAGCCGAGAAGTACATTTACCGCGTGTACAAGTACGAATTGTAGCGCGCGCCTACTTCTGACCGCTGGAGTGTGAAAGCACGCCGTTCGCCGATGCTCTCCCCGCGAGTGGCAGTCATATGGTTTGATGTTGCAAATATATGACTGCCGCTGGGCTGCGGGTGACGCTTGCTCTGATATCGGAGGTGCCAAGTATGTTTCGCGCTCCGTTAAACAAGTATCGGGCTGGTTAATATGAGCCGCCGTACTATCTCGATAACCCTTGCAGTGGTCTGCCTAGCTGTGCTCTTGGGCGCTATAGGGCTGCTTGCTATAAGTCGAGAAACATCCTATATGCAGGAATGCGCTTCCGAAGGCTTCGCCATTGATGGTTTCTATCGGGATGACAAAGCAGGTTTGGAAACCCTGGCCTTTCATGAGGAGGATGGCTGTCGATGGCAACTGGTCAACAAAGACGGCAACTGCATTGATGGACAGTTCGAGCGTATGGACGACCCCAACATTCTGGTATTAAAGAATGAAAACGGTGAAATATTCGGTACGGTCCACGTGGCGTATATTTCGCGCCGACGCGAGCAGGGCTTGCTCTACCTATTTAGAGATACCAGGGTGATCCGTTTTTATCTGGTGAGTACCGGTCCGGCGTTTACGGTGGAGTTTGGCGATGTCGATGCGGACAGTTGATTCATGGCAATAAATCAGCGAGCGGGGCGCGGACATGGACCGCGTCCCGCTTTTTTACGCCCCGCGTCGCGTCTGCGCCTCGTTGCGACTCGCGCCTGTGCGCGCATCCATCTCACGTCCCACATCACTTCACATCGAACTCCACGCGATCGAGCTCGGGCACATTGAGGTCGATGAGCTTGCGGGCGACGTGACGGTCGTGTGCCCCAAGCGCCTCGCTTGTCGTCACGTGGGCGACAATCTCGCGCTCGACAAGGCCCTCCTCGTCGCCTTCGGTAGCCGAGGTCTCGACGGCGACGGTGTAATCCTTAAAGCCCGGAAGCACCGCGGCGAGCTCGCGCGTAGTTTCGGTGACGCCGTAGCCGTCCTGCACGCCGGCCTGCGCCGAGCCAATGGACCCCGCGGTCATAACGATGCAGGGGATGGCAAAGACTACCGTGCCCACAATGATGCGGCGGCGCACCTTGCGCGATAGCTCGTCGACCTCGGCGTT
>JAIJJM010000780.1 GCA_022728415.1 Collinsella sp.
CCAGGTCGAGCACGCTCGCCGGCATGTTGTCCCAGATCTCCTCGGTGACAAACGGCATGAGCGGGTGCATCAGGCGAATGGAGGTGTCGAGCACAAAAATCAGGTTGCGCTGCGCCTGCAGACGGCCCTCGCCCTTCAGGCGCGCCTTGGTGACCTCGACGTACCAGTCGCAGACCTCGTTCCAGAAGAACTGCTGCACGCCGCGGGCCATGTCGCCAAAGGTGTAGTTCTCGATACCCTCGGTGACCATCTTCACGGCCTTGGCCAGGCGGCTGAACATCCAGGCGTCGGCCGGCGTCTCCACGACAGGCTCTCCGGGCGTGTAGCCCTCCATGTTCATGAGCAGGAAGCGGCTAGCGTTCCAGATCTTGGTCACAAATGACTTGGCCTGGTCGGTACGCGGGCTGTCGATGAGCTTCTTGGTCTTCTTGTCGATGTTCGCGTCAAACTTAACATCCTGGTTGTTGGTGCACAGCGTGAGCAGGTTGTAGCGCATGGCATCGGCGCCGTACATGCCAATGAGATCCATGGGGTCCACGCCGTTGCCCTTGGACTTGGACATGCGGCTGCCATCCTTGGCCAGGATCGTCGGATAGATGACAACGTCCTTAAACGGCACCTCGTCTAGGAAGTACAGCGAGCTCATGACCATGCGGGCGACCCACAGCGCGATGATGTCACGCGCAGTGACGAGCGCCGTCGTGGGGTGATGGCCCTCGAGCAGCTCCGGCTTTTGCGGCCAGCCCTGCGTGGCGAAGGTCCACAGCTGCGAGCTGAACCACGTGTCCAGCACGTTCTCGTCCTGGTGCACGTGATGGCCGCCGCACTTGGGACACACGTCGGTGTCCTCGGTCAGGGCGTCCTCCCAGCCGCAGTCCTCGCAGTAGAACACGGGAATGCGGTGGCCCCACCACAGCTGGCGGCTGATGCACCAGTCCTTAAGGTTTTCCATCCAGGTGGTGTAGGTCTGCGTCCAGCGCGCGGGGTGGAAGGTGACCTTGCCGGAGTTGACGGCGTCGAGCGCCGGCCCTTTGAGCTTGTCGACGGCAACGAACCACTGCTCGGACAGCCACGGCTCCAGCGCAGAGTCGCAACGATAGCAGTGCATGACGGAGTGATCGAGGTCCTCGACGTGATCGAGCAGACCGTGCTCGTCAAACCACTTGATGACGGCCTCGCGGCACTCGTCGCGGTTCATGCCGGTGAACTCGCCGTAGCCCTCGACGACCACCGCGTGCTCGTCGAAGATGTTGATCTGCGGCAGGTCGTGGGCCTGACCCATGGCGTAATCGTTGGGGTCGTGGGCAGGGGTGACCTTAACGAAGCCGGAACCGAAGTTGGCGTCGACATGATAGTCGGAGAAGATGGGAATCTCACGGTCGACGATGGGGAGCATGACGGTCTTACCCACGAAGGCGGCCTTCTCGGGATCCTTCGGAG
>JAIJJM010000781.1 GCA_022728415.1 Collinsella sp.
AACCTGCGCAAATATTCCATTCTTGGCGCGTTAACCTTGTATCTGGACTTCATCAACCTGTTCCTGATGTTGTTGCGGATCTTCGGCAACCGCCGTTAAATTCTCTTCTTCCTGCTGATCCCGGCCTGGAGCCGGGATTTTTTTCGGATTTTATAAAGACTATTCCGCTCATTTACATGAGAACTGAATCGCGGCAAATGCCAGACTATGTCCACTACGTAATTTCAGGGACAGATAACGCATTTGAACAGACAATCCACTGCTACTCAATTACAGCAAAAAAGTGCTTCGCTCAGCAAAATGCTGCTTCTCATTTGGTGGTTAACAGCAGCTGGAGTATGGGCTACGGCAGGCTGTGCCTGGATATTTCAGCATTTGCATTGGGTTACGTCACAAAAGTCTCCAGGTGCGTTTGTCTTCGCTTTGGCTGCGCTGATAATAGGTGGTCTCTGGTTAAACAACGCCCTGAAAAGACTGAATGTATCAGGCGCATGTCTGGTCTATCTGCTAATAATCCTTCTTGTTGGCTTTCTCTTCGCCAGCCTTTATACCTTTTCGAGCATAGCGACGGTAATGGGAATTACGGGAGGGATGTTTGCCGCAATGGCGCTGATTTGCTCTTGTAGTAATAGGGTTATCCCACCAGTCAGACAGTTATATTCATATATTTTCTGTGGTTTGAGTATTGCTTTTGTTGTTAACCTGATCCTTACCAGCAGTTTTTCCGTGTGGTTAGCGAGTATTTTGACTGTCTTTATCTGGGGCATTACGGCTGCCTGTGAAGCAACAACACTGGAAGATTTGATCCGTGTTGCCGACACCTCTGAAATTTCAGGTTCTCTTCGCTGTATCGTTCCTGGGGCAATAACACTCTATTTTAGTATTTTAAGCGTCCTCTTTAGAATTACTGTAACAGTTCTTGAATTTATTAATGGTTTAGTGTGGTAGTGCGAATTGACGAGTTTTATTGCGTTAATTGGAATAGATAATGATATTTAACTTAAGGATATAAAAATAATGAATTCGCGCTCAGCAAATAACATAACTAATGATTTTCAGCACGAAGCCAGGATATTAAACAGCATATGGCTCATTACCGCTTTAGGTTTGGTGACAACCGCAGGACTGGCCTGGGTAGCGAAGTATCTCGAAATTACGGCAACAAAATATGATTCACCGCAAATGTATGTCGCCATAGGATTATTATTACTTTGTATGTATGGCTTAAGTAAGGATATCAACAAGATAAATGCCGTCATCGCAGGCGTAATATATCTATTTTTACTCTCTTTGGTGGCGATTGTCGTTGCTAGTTTAGCTCCTGTACCTGCCATTATCGTCGTGTTCAGCACTGCGGGCGCGATGTTTTTAATCAGTATGCTGGCCGGTTTATTATTTAATGTTGATCCTGGTTCTCACCGTTTTATCATTATGATGA
>JAIJJM010000034.1 GCA_022728415.1 Collinsella sp.
GGCAACGTCGTCCATGCCGCCCGTTGCCTCCTTGCGGTAGCGCGAGATAAAGGGAATGGTGTTGCCCTCGTCGATGAGCTTGACGGCTGCCTCGATGTTGGCGGCCTTAAGGTTGAGCTCGCGGGCGAGCTGGGCGATAAGATCCATGGGACTCCTTGCGTTTAGGGTGCGTTTGCAGCACAGGGCTACCAAGGATACCACCCGTCCCAAAAGACTGTTTTGGGCCCGCGCCACGAAAACGGCCTATCTACTACGTTTGAACCGTATGGATCGACCACCCCCCGGTTTTCCGAGAATATGCAAGCCGTCTACCTGCGGTTTTTATTTCGTGAAATTTGGCATGGTTGAGGGTGATCGGTTAAACGTAGTAGATAGGCGCGTTTCGTGGCGAACGAACCAAGCTGAGGCGCAAAATAGCCCTCGATCCAGAAATCATCGTCAAATTGACTACCCTGATTAAGCTCCGCCTCAAGACTGCACCAAGTCTGCGGCTCTTGGCCCATATGGTAGAGTTGACCTCATGTGGATTTCAGCACACCGCGTGCCGCTTGTGCTTTTGCCATTTTGGGGAGTGAACTTGTGAATACTTCTGTCGCCAAGAAAGCCAGCCGGGCGGTGCGCTTGCTCATGATGGTGCTCACGGCAGTTCTCATCTTCTTCTTCATCAATGTTATGCTGCTCGTCTCCGATATCCAGGGCACGGCACGCGTGGTCAACTACGCCGGTCTGGTGCGCGGCACCACGCAGCGAATCGTTAAGCTCGAGGATGCAGGCCAGCCTCGAGATGACCTGCTCAGAGCCGTTGATTCATACATTAACGGCTTGCGTTACGGAAGTGATGACCTCAACCTCGTCCGTCTCGACGACGACGAGTATCAGGCAAAGATGACCGAGCTTGCAAACTATTATGATGAGCTTTGCGCCGAGATCATCCGCGTGCGCGAAGTCGGCTACGAGAACACCGACATCATCGCCATGAGTGAGGAGTTCTTTGGCATTTGCGACGATGCTACGCGACTCGCAGAGGACTACTCTCAGGAGAAGGCGTCGGCGCTCAACTATCTCGAGGGCTTGGTGATTATCGACATCATGGGCTTGGTAGCGACCTTTGCGGTCGAACTTGTTCGCGCGGTGCGCACTGCCGCACTCAATCGCGAGCTGCAGAACAAAGTCTATCTCGACGAAGCCACAGGACTGCCCAACAAGAACAAGTGCGAGGAGATCTTGGGGCAGGAGCATCCCGTTTCCGCTGAAGCGCCCGTTGCGCTGTGCGTCTTCGATCTTAACAATCTGCATACGGTCAATAACAGCTTTGGTCACGAGAAGGGCGACGAATATATCCGTTCTTTTGCCCAGCAGCTGGGGCGCGTGGCGTCGGAGACCTGCTTTGTGGGCCGCGACGGCGGCGATGAGTTTATCGCGGTGCTGTGGGATGCCGATCGAGCTGCCGTGGAGTCCTTTCTCGCTCGGGTTCGTGCGAACGTGAACGAGCATTCCGAAGCTCACCCCGACATGCATATCAGCTATGCGGTGGGCTACGCGCTTTCCAGTGATTTTGATGAATCGCCTACGATGCGCGAGCTCTTTTCCCAGGCCGACAAAAACATGTACATCGACAAGAACCGCGCAAAGACAGCCGAGGCAGCCGGGCCGCAACGCGAGGAACGGTAAGCTTGCAACAGAGGGCATAGAAAAGCCTCCGCAGCTCGTGTGGCTGCGGAGGCTTTATTCGTTGCGGCGCATTGTGTTTGGGTCGCTGAGATGAGTCGATTTGCCCCGAAAGAGGAGGGCATTGACCTTAGGTTCATGCCCGACGAATGAGCGGCAAATCGGCCATCTCGGCGGGCCGAACTACTCCAGCTCAAACGCTCCGGTGTAGAGCTGGTAGTAATATCCACGCTTGGCGATCAGCTCGTCGTGGTTGCCGCGCTCGATGATGCGGCCGTGGTCCAGGCAGATGATCGCGTCGGAGTTGCGCACGGTGGACAGGCGGTGCGCGATGACAAACGTCGTGCGACCCTCCATGAGCTTGTCCATGCCCGCCTGCACGATAGCCTCGGTGCGGGTGTCGATGGAGCTCGTGGCCTCGTCCAGGATCATCGCCGGCGGATCGGCGACGGCAGCGCGCGCGATCGAGATCAACTGACGCTGGCCCTGCGACAGCTGGGCGCCGTTGCCGGTGAGCATGGTGTCGTAGCCGTCGGGCAGGCGGGTGATAAAGTCGTCCGCGCCCGCGAGCTTGGCCGCCGCGATGCACTCCTCGTCGGTCGCATCCAGGTTGCCGTAGCGGATGTTGTCCATCACGGTGCCGGTGAACAGGTTCACGTCCTGCAGTACCACGCCCAGCGAGCGGCGCAGATCGGCCTTGCGGATCTTGTTGACGTTGATGCCGTCGTAGCGGATCTTGCCGTCGGCAATATCGTAGAAGCGGTTGATGAGGTTGGTGATGGTCGTCTTACCGGCGCCGGTGGCGCCGACAAACGCGACCTTCTGACCCGGCTTGGCGTATACGGATACGCCGTGCAGCACCTCGTGGTCGGGCGTGTAGCCAAAGTCCACGTTGTCCATGACCAGGTCGCCACGCAGCGGCACGTACTCGATCTCGCCGGTCGCGCGGTGCGGATGCTTCCACGCCCACATGCCGGTGTGATGGTCGGCCTCCTCGAGCTGCCAGGTGTCGGGGTTGACCTGCGCGTTGACAAGCGTCACGTAGCCCTCGTCGGCCTCGGGCTCCTCGTCGAGCAGCTCAAAAATACGCTCGGTGCCGGCAAGGCCCATGACAACGGCGTTGATCTGCATCGAGATTTGGCCGATCTGGCCGCAGAACTGCTTGGTCATGTTGAGGAACGGTACCACCACGGCGATCGAGAGCGGCAGGCCCGAGATGCTCAGGTTGGGCACGCCCAGCGCCAGGAAGATACCGCCTGCCAGCGCGACCAGCACGTAGAGTAGGTTGCCCAGGTTCATGAGGACCGGCATCAGGATGTTGGCGTACATGTTGGCCTTCTGCGAGACCTCGAAGAGCTTCTCATTGCGCTCGTCAAAGTCGGCCTCGGCGGCGGCCTCGTGGCAGAACGCCTTGACGACCTTCTGGCCGTTCATGACTTCCTCGATATGGCCCTCGACCACGCCGAGCTCGGTCTGCTGCGCGATAAAGAAGCGCGCGGAGTTGGAGCCGAGCAGCTTGGTCATAAAGGTCATAAACGCGACGCCGGCGATGATAACCATGCACATCCACACGCTGTAATACAGCATGATAAAGAACACGGTGACGATAACGATGATCGTCATGAGCAGGTTGGGCAGCGACTGGCTGATCATCTGGCGCAGCGTGTCGATGTCGTTGGTGTAGTGGCTCATGATGTCGCCGCGCTGATGCGTGTCGAAGTAGCGGATTGGCAGGTCCTGCATGCGGTTGAACATCTTCTCGCGCAGCTTCTCGAGCGAGCCCTGCGTGATGACGGCCATGGCGCGGTTCCAGAAGAGCGAAGATGCGACGCCCACGGCGTAGATGCAGCAGAGGGTAGTCACAAGCTTTAGAATTTTGGGCTGCGCGGCCGTCCAGTCGCCCGACTGCCATGATTCGCTGATGACCTGCAGCGCGCTCTGGAGAAACGTCGCGCCGATGGAGTTGATGACGGCACAGAGCACCACGCCGGCGACGACGAGGGGCAAAAGCACCGGGTAGAAGCCAAAGAGCGTCTTGATGAGGCGCGACATGGTGCCGCCCTTGCGGTTGCGTGCGCGCTCGGCGGTAGTTGCCTTACTCATGTGCCTCGCCTCCTTCCTGGGTCTGAGCTTGCGATGCAGATGCCTCGGTGCCGGCTGCGGCGTCCTCGCCCTCGGCGCTCATCTTGTTCTGCGAGGTAAAGGTCTCGCGGTAGATCTCGCTCGTCTGGAGCAGCTCGTCGTGGTTGCCGATGTCCTTGATACGGCCGCCCTCCATGACGATGATGCGATCGGCATCCTGCACGGAGCTAATGCGCTGGGCGATGATGAGCTTGGTCGTGTTGGGCAGATAGCTCGCCAGGCCCTCGCGGATCTTGGCGTCGGTCTTGGTGTCGACGGCGCTCGTGGAGTCGTCCAGGATCAAGATCTTGGGGCGACGCAGCAGGGCACGCGCGATGCAAAGGCGCTGCTTCTGGCCGCCGGAAACGTTGGATCCGCCCTGCTCAATCCAGGTGTCGTAGCCCTTGGGGAAGCCGTCGACAAACTCATCGGCACAGGCCAGATGTGCGGCCTCGCGGACTTCCTCGTCGGTGGCGTTCGGGTCGCCCCAGCGCAGATTCTCGGCGATGGTGCCGCTAAACAGCACGTTTTTCTGCAGCACCATGGCTACCTGGTGGCGCAGCGCATCCAGATCGTAGTTGCGTACGTCCACGCCGCCGACGCGCACGGTGCCCTCGGTGACATCGTACAGGCGGGCGATCAGGTTCACGAGCGTCGACTTGGCCGAGCCGGTGCCGCCGATAATACCGATGGTCTCGCCGCTTTTAATATGCAGGTCGATATCGTCGAGCGCCTGGCGGCGGGCATGCTCGGAGTACTTAAAGCTCACGTGGTCAAAGTCGATGGAGCCGTCGGCAACCTCGAGCACGGGCTCGGTCGGGTTGGCGATCATGGGCTCGGCGGCCAGGACCTCGGTGATGCGGTGCGCCGACTCGTCGGCCATGGTCACCATGACAAAGATCATCGACAGCTGCATCAGGCTCATGAGGATCTGGAAGCCATAGGTAAAGATGGATGAGAGCTGGCCAACGTCGAACAGGGTGCCCTGGCTCGTGATGATGAGCTTGGAGCCCAGGTAGATGATGACGACAAATGCGCCGTTGACGCAGATGTTCATCATGGGGTTGTTAAAGGCGAGCAGCTTCTCGGCGCGGGTGAAGTCCATCTGGACGTCGCGCGCGGCGGTGGCGAACTTCTCTTTCTCGTAGTCCTGGCGCACGTAACTCTTGACCACGCGCATGCCGGTGACGTTTTCCTCGACGGACTCGTTGAGCGCGTCGTACTTGTGGAACACGCGGGCAAAGATCGGGCGCACCTTATAGATGATAAAGAACAGGCCAAAGCCCAGCAGCGGAATGATGACCAGGTAGACCATGGCGACGCTGCCGCCCATGGCGTAGGCCATGGTAAAGGCGAAGACCAACACCAGCGGTGAGCGCACGGCGATGCGGATGAGCATCATAAAGGCCTGCTGCACGTTGTTGATGTCGGTGGTGAGGCGGGTGACGAGCGAGGGGCTCGAGAACTCGTCGATGTTGGCGAAGCTGAACGTCTGGATCTTGTAGAACAAGTCGCGACGCAGGTTCTTGGCAAAGCCGCAGCTGGCATGGCTGCAGGTGATGCCCGCAGCGGCGCCAAAGGCGAGCGACGTCAGCGCGATGAGCACCAGAAAGCCGGCGGTGGGCAGCATCTGGGCGACGGTGGCACCGTCTTTGATGGCGTCGATCATGTCGGCGGTGATAAACGGGATCATCATTTCGCAGATTACCTCGCCAAGCACCAGCAGCGGCGTGGCGATCGTGACCTTCATATAGTCGCGGATGCTGCCCATGAGGGTTTTAATCATCCAGTTCCTCCCAGGTTACGCGGATTTTTTCGAGCATCTCGGCGAGCTGTTCGCGCTCGTCGTGCGTAAGGGCGCTAAAGGCTTGTTCCCTAAAGCGAATGCGGGCCGCCTGGTCGATGCGGGCGTTTTCCCGGCCGGTTTCGGTCAGGCGAATGGTGAGTTGCCGTCGATCCTTGGGGTTACGGCTGCGTTCGATGAGGCCGTTGACCTCGAGCTTGGACAAGATCTCGGAAAGCGACCCCGGCTTGAGGTCAAAGTGCATGCCGAGTTCCTGCTGAGACATCTCGCCGCCGGGCTGCTTGGCCAGCAGGCAGATGATGGGCGCCTTGCCGGACACGCCTCCGCCATGAAAATGCATGTAATGGCCGCAAAAACCCAGACCGCTCAGGATGCGCTTGGCGAGTTTGTCTTCGGCGCTGACCGCTTCGGGTACATCCGCCGGCTGTGACGGATCGCCGCCGGGCTCGTGCGAACAAAGGCTCAGAGGTTCATCGCACATGGATTAGTGTCGCTCCTTTCTTTAGTTAGGTAGTGGAATTGTTTTGTGCCTAACCAATCTAGGAGTGCATGGATTAATTGTCAAGGTACCAAACTTATTAAGTTACGGCGTTTTACCAAACGCCGTAACCGCTCGACGCTGCAAACCCGCCAGAGCGGCAATCTGCCTTTCAACTTCGGCGGCATGACCAGAAGGTCAGCGCCCTTTCGTTTCACGCCACCTTGTCACAAATGCGACCCGCTCGCTGCCCGCGCCAAAACATCGGCGTTGTTATGGGTAGTCATTGGGGACGTTCTTAAATGACTAGTCGAAAGGGACACTCTTGCGCCAGATCTGCCGGCCCCACACCGGGCTCGTCTTATGCTTTACCGAGATAAAGTGAACGTGCAGATTCGTAACCCGCTGGCAACCGTTCTATGGCACGATATTGAACGAATGTATGCTATGCGCCCGAGCCTTTCGGGCAGAGTGGGAGACAGTATGGTCAAGCTGTACGAGGACGGCGTCTACCTGCGCGGCGGCAGCGAGGTTGTGCCTGCGGCCGAGGCTGCCGAGCGCGGTATTACGCAGACACCTGAGGATGCCAGGCGTGGCACCATCGCGTATTCGATCCTCCAGGCACACAATACGTCCGGCGACCCCGAGGCGCTCAAGATTCGTTTCGATGCTATGGCGAGCCACGACATCACCTTTGTCGGCATCATCCAGACGGCGCGCGCCTCGGGCATGGAGCAGTTCCCGCTGCCCTACGTGCTCACCAACTGCCATAACTCGCTGTGCGCCGTGGGCGGCACCATCAACGAGGACGACCACGTCTTTGGCCTCTCGGCTGCCAAGAAGTACGGCGGCATCTTCGTCCCGCCGCACATCGCCGTCATCCACTCCTTTATGCGCGAGAACTTCGCCGGTTGCGGCAAGATGATCCTGGGCTCCGACTCGCACACCCGCTACGGCGCCCTGGGTACCATGGCCGTGGGCGAGGGCGGCGGCGAGTTGGCAAAGCAGCTGCTGCGTGACACCTACGATGTCGCCTATCCCGGCGTTGTCGCCATCTACCTCACGGGCGCCCCGCGTCCCGGCGTCGGCCCGCACGATGTGGCGCTTGCCATCATCCGCACCGTCTTTGCCAAGGGCTACGTTAAGAACAAGGTCATGGAGTTCGTGGGCCCCGGCATCGCGAGCATGACGACCGACTACCGCAACGGCGTCGATGTCATGACCACCGAGACCACCTGCCTGTCGAGCATCTGGGCCACCGACGAGGACACGCACGCGTTTTTGACCATGCACGGCCGCGGTGACGACTACCGCGAGCTCAAGCCCGCCGATGTCGCCTACTACGACGGCTGCGTCGAGGTCGACCTGTCGAGCATCAAGCCCATGATCGCGCTGCCGTTCCATCCTTCCAACGGCTTTGAGATCGACGAGCTCAACGAGAACCTCGAGGATATCCTGCACGAGGTGGAACTCGATGCCGCTAAGATCGGCGAGGGCAGGACGCACTTTAGCCTGCTCGACAAGATCGTCGACGGCAAGCTGCACGTGCAGCAGGGCGTTATCGCCGGCTGCTCGGGCGGCAACTACGACTCCGTGGTGCAGGCCGCCCGCGTGCTCAAGGGCGCCAACACCGGCTGCGGCGAGTTCTCGCTGTCGGTCTATCCCACGAGCCAGCCCGTGGCACTCGAGCTTACACGCCGCGGCTACATCTACGACCTTATGGAGGCCGGCGCGATCGTGCGCACGGCATTCTGCGGCCCGTGCTTCGGTGCCGGCGACACGCCTGCCAACAACGGCCTGTCGATCCGACACACTACGCGCAACTTCCCCAACCGCGAGGGTTCCAAGCCGGGCAATGGCCAGCTGAGCGCCGTGGCCCTGATGGACGCCCGCTCCATTGCGGCGACGGCTGCCAATGGCGGCGTCCTGACGCCGGCGACCGACCTGCCCGAGGAGACTTGGGACGAGGCCTGCGAGTACACCTTTGACGACGCGCCGTACAAAAAGCGCGTGTACTGGGGCTTTGGCAAGGCCGAGCCTGCCGACGAGCTGGTCGAAGGCCCCAACATTAAGCCGTGGCCCGCGATGGAGCCCCTCGGCGACGATATCCTGCTCAAGGTGTGCTCCAAGATCATGGACCCGGTCACTACGACCGACGAGCTCATTCCTTCGGGCGAGACGAGCTCCTTCCGCTCCAACCCGCTGGGCCTGGCCGAGTTTACGCTCAGCCGCCGCGATCCGGCCTACGTGGGTCGCTCCAAGGAGGTCGATGCGGTGGAAAAGCGCCGCGTGGCTGGCGAGGCAGCAGGCGACCTGGCGGCACTCGATGCCGAGCTTGCCGGCGTGTTTGAGGCGCTGGCCGGCGCGGGTGTCGCGGCAGACGCCAAGGCGACCGAGTACGGCTCCATGCTCTATGCCAAGAAGCCCGGTGACGGTTCCGCCCGCGAGCAGGCCGCGAGCTGCCAGCGCGTAATCGGCGGCCTGGCCAACATCGTCCACGAGTACGCCACCAAGCGCTATCGATCCAACGTGATGAACTGGGGCATGGTGCCCTTCCAGATGGAGGCCGAGCCCAACTTTGAGGTGGGCGACTACGTCTTTGTGTCGGGTATCCGTGCCGCGCTCGATGGCGACTTGAAGAACATCGCCGCCTACGTGGTGCGTGCTGATGGTGCGGTCGAGCGGATTGAGCTCTATATTGCCGATATGACGGCCGAGGAGCGCGCCATCGTCAAGGCCGGCTGCCTGATCAACTACAACAAGTTCAAGGCCGCTGCCGAGTAACTCTGCTGTACGCCCCTGCCACACCTTTCCCTCGTGCTCACGCGCTTCGCGAGGGTCGCCCGAGGGAAAGGTGTGGCAGGGGCTACCGCGATGTTCTCGTTGGGTCTTGAGGGACGCTAATGAAATAGACTTGCTTGATGCCGCCCCTGTTATCGGGGCGGCTTCTTTTTGTCGAAAACCACCACATTGGGGACGGGCACCTTTGTGGTGGTGGGGTACGAAAATGAATGACCGGGCAAACAGGCCTGTTCCCAATGTCCGATGTCCTTGCTTGTTATGGGCTAGAATAAGTTGTTATCTGAGATTATTCATTTGTTATGGAACTTGCCTGCTATTTGTCTTAGGGGGCACATATGAAGCCGTCTCGCTCCACTTGCCGTAACGCCATCGCCATTCTCGCCGTACCCATCGTGATACTCTTCCTTATCGCCATCACGCCCTTTTCCCTTGGTATCGCCTCGCCCTTCGATTTATGTGGAATGGTCGACGCCGGCTCGCGTGCCACCTCGCTCTCCTTTATCTGCCGCGGCGTGTTTTACGAAGATGGAATTCCCACCGGAAGTTGGCGGTCAAAGTTACCGCTGCTCGATCGGGTCGACGGACAGTCTCCTCATTTCGGCCTTGAACCTCAGGCGATGAATTATTTGATTGATGACCAGCCCCTCGACTCCATCACCCTCGCCTACGACTATGCTCCAAACACCGACGAGCGTCACATGAACCAAGTCCTCGACAAGCTGATCGAACGGTGCAGGCTTACCGAGGAGGCCGGCCGATCCATCGATAACGACCAAAAGTTAAAGCGAACAGAACTCCGCCGCATCGGAATAATAAGAGGACGGAGCAGGGCCGCCTACTGGCAGGCCTGGGCGATATGCAACAAGAGCGAATTTGGGTACAGCACCTATATGGTCGCCGTCTATACAAAAGACGGGATCAAGGACAATGTTGATGATTTCGCGTCATCCAAACTTGGCATCCCCAAAACAACCAAGCCCGCCAGCCCGGATGAAATCCTGTAGGGACATTTATTGAAATGTCGCTCAACGAGCATGGCAATATCGGGCTCGTTCCCCGCCACCACAAAGGGGACGGGCACCTTTGTGGCGGTGGGGTACGACCGGCTCCTTTTGGTAATAGTGCTGGCTGCGATATCATTAGTGCAGATGGCGAAGGCTTGTATTGTGAGGTGCTTTGCTGTGAGAAGTCCTGCCCGTATTGGTTTGATTGTTTTGGCGCTTGCGATCACTGTGGTTGGCATGGGCGCTGTTGGCATGGCGTTGCTGCCTGCTGCGGTGACGGAGCCGGTGGTCAAGCCTGTGACTCAATCTGTCGAACTTCTAACCGGCGACGACAAGCCTGAGACCATTACCGTTGATTTTGATGAGCAACCGGCCGCGCTGGGCATTAGTAATTATCCACGTATTCAGCTTGGGGCTATGCGCTATACCACGGATTCCAGTCTGATCGACAGGGCGTCCGAGCTGCTCAAGGGCAAAACCTTTAAGCGATGGTATGGATATGCGTCCTATCGGGCAAAAGCGAACGATATGGTTGGCGGATGCCACTCGTCCATCGAGTTGAACACCGCGAATGGCGCCAAGTTATGTGATGTGTCGTACGATCATGGCTACGAGGGCAATGAGGGGCCGGGTATCTACATCTTGGACGGCGATGTCGCCTATGTCATGGAGGGCAACCAGACCGAGCTCAACGATTTTATGGGTCAGTGCATTCAGGATGCCTATGAACAGACCTGCTTACCCGACCCGCAGACTGCACGCGATAGTGGGTCTGCCCGTACATGGCTGTTCGAGGATGAGATGCCCTGGAACGCCGAATCGGGAAGCACGGGCTCGGCAAGTTAATAGAGGCTGCAACCACCACAAAGGAGCCTGTCCCCTTTGTGGTGGTTCATGTGGTGACTCTTGTGTGCTAGATCGCGCCGTACTCTTTGAGGAGCTTGGCGATGTCGGTTCCCTCGACCTTCTTGAGGACTTCCTTTAGGGCGATGCGCTCGACCATGGGCAGCTTCATGCTGGTGATGGGCTCTCCGTCGCGTAGTTTAACGCTGCTCATAAGGAGGTCGCGCACATCAAAGACCGAACCCCAGACCTCGGGTACACCGCGGTCGACATCGCAGAGCGTGTAGACGGCTTCCATGCCGGTACGCATAGAGTACTCGGTCGTAAAGATCGTGTCGCGCGGCGTCTCGGCAAACTGGCCCAGGAACGCGAAGTTCACGGCGCCATCGGGCACGACGTCGGGGCGGTCGCCCGCCTCGCGTGGCATAAAGAAGGCGGTGATGTAGGGCATCATG
>JAIJJM010000782.1 GCA_022728415.1 Collinsella sp.
ACTGGGATGTGCTGGAGCGTATTAAACGTGAATTTGATGCCGCCGGTATCAGCTTCCCGTACCCGCAAATGGATGTGAACTTTAAGCGGGTGAAAGAAAATAAAGAAAACGAAGCGGTAACTCGTTAATCATGTAAAGCGCCCATGAAGTTCATGGGCGCACTACCAATTTAACGCATTGTTTCATCGAGTATATTGGCAACTTTTTGCATGACTTCCCCGGCTTTCTCCACGCCTTCCTTATTTTGCTTTTCTACCCACTGTGCTTGTTCTTGCTGATAACCGATCGCTTTCTGCCAGGCGTCCAGCCCTGATTTTTTCAGATAGCGAACCTGTGCACCTTCCTGCTCAAGCGTTTTTACCATGCTGATCAGGTTGTTATCTAATGCCTTGCCCAGTGCTTTCTCGGTTGTAATGGCAGCTCGTTGAATAGCCTCACGATCTCTGTTATCAAGGTTTTCCCACGATTGTTTATTCATTACCAACAGATAAACATGACCAAGCCAGAGAGAAGGTGAGAGCAACACATTCGGCGCAGCACGTTCAGCATGGATGTCATATCCGCTATCGAGATTGACCATTAAACCATCCAGTTTTCCATCCATGAGTGCTTTAGTTATTTGATCATTCCACGGTAAAGTTACGGTTTTTGCCCCCGTATGAGTTAAATAAGCCCGATGCCAGAAACTGGCTGTTCGCCAGGTGGTTCCCTGAAGCGCAGTCAATTTATCAATGGGCCTGGTAGAGAAAAAGCCTACCGGGTAGCCAAGGAAAAACTGTAAATTCACGATATTGTTACGCTCAAGTTCAGCGTTAAATTCGGGAATTTCCGCATATACGCGACGAAAGAATTCTACCTGACTGGCTCCATGATCCGGGCCAATAGCAAAGCTCTTGAAGATTTGATGAAGCGGCAATTGTTTCGCGGTGTATTCCGGCACCACTATACCCATATCAGCTTTGCTGCCATCGCTTATTGTCGTCAGAGCGTCATAGCTGATGGCGGTTTCACCGTTCCAGTGTGGTTCGATTTTCAAACGCCCCTGCGACTCTTTTTCAATTTCTGCAAAAAATATTTCTTTAATTATTTGTGTACGCATTCCCCCGTAGGGTTCATGGTCTGTATAACGAAGAATTTTTTCAGCAGCAAAAATCGAGGGAGATAACAGAAGAAATCCTGATAAAAGAAAGGGGAGTAATTGTCGGTAGTGCATATCTGTTCCTTCAGTTTATTAATTCAACTTATACTATATTAATTTTATCAATTATCCCTAATGTTATTCCTGCGCTATAGTCTGCGCATCAGATAATTAGCCCGGAATTAATTACGTGATATCTTATTACTTTCAAGGTCTTGCTCTTGGGGCAGCTATGATTCTGCCGCTCGGCCCACAAAATGCTTTTGTGATGAATCAGGGCATTCGTCGTCAGTAT
>JAIJJM010000783.1 GCA_022728415.1 Collinsella sp.
TGAACCGCAGACTTCCAATCACGCCCCGGCAAATAAAACGGGGTGAAGTCGCCGCCGGCGTTCGCATCCTTGAGCTTTTGCAAATCCGATTCCAACTCCGCATACGAAGTCGGCACCTTGTCGATGCCCGCCGCAGCCCACACCTTCTTGTTGTAGACCACCGCGCGGGCAGCTCCCAGCGCGGGGATGCCGTACAACTTGCCATCAATAGTGGCCGGCTCCTCAAGACCAGACAGCCACGTGTTGCCCTGTCGGATGTCGTCGGCGTACTCCGTCAAATCCATGATGCCGCCGCTATCGGCGAAGCCGGCTACCTGCGTGTTGCCGAAATCAATGACGTCCGGCGGCGTGTCGGTGGACAACGCAGTCGTCACCTTCGTGTTGATATCAGTCCACTGCTGCGTCTGGATATTCACCTTGGCACCCGTCTCCTTGGTGAACCTGTCGTTAATCGCCTTCAGCGTGCCCGCGCTCTGATCGCCCTGCATGACCCACACCGTCAACTTGCTGTCCGCGGACGTATTCTGCTGCGAACCACCAGAAGGAGCTCCCATCGAGCAACCAGTCAAGGTGAGTGCCAACGCGGCCGTCAACGCTGTGGCCGTGGAAATCTTCTTCGTTCTCATGATTGTTTTCCTTTTCTGGAACTTGTCCGACGCCATCGTTCGGAGGAATGACGCGACGTGCCGCTGCGCACGATGGTCTCGGTGCTGAATCCGTCTACGCTGCTATGCGCGGACGGTTGTGCCTCTGAATGCCGTTGACAGCATTCAGAGAAAGGCCAAGGAGCGGGATGCCATGTTGCATTTCAGCACGGCACCCCTCGGAAGACGACTGGTTTTAGTTAGCCAGAAGCACTTAATCCTTATGGCCGGTTTAACCTCCTTGATAGACAGAATATGCCGTCTAATGTTTTTTTGCAAGTATGTCGATCAAAATAGAGTGACCGCTTGCCCTTATGGGACGCAACGACAGGAACTACAGGCGCCTCGGACCTCGCCACGCCGAAATGCGTATGACAGTCGCCATGAGGTCAGCAGGCAATGAGAGCAGCTCCGATTGCGCCGATTGGTGTAGACGGGTCGGAGAGACGCAGCCGTTCCACCAGTTTCAATCTCCTGATGAAACCGCTGGACGACTCCCTCCTCCGCAGTTCCCCACGCAATGCGTCCAGCAGCGGGAACCCGGCGCGTGATACTCCACTCCCGATGACGATGACCGATGGGTCGGTCGTTTGAACAACGATCTGCACGACGTCTGCAAGGGCATGCATAACAATGCCGCGTACCCGCGCCGCATCGGAGTCTCCGGCGGCAGCTTTCGCAAGAATGTCAGGTAGAGGTGGATTCGCTACAGCCCACATACGGCGTATGTCCCCTCCAGGACAGGCGGTTTCCAAGCATCCACGTTGGCCGCATTGGCACGCGATGC
>JAIJJM010000784.1 GCA_022728415.1 Collinsella sp.
CATCCAGCTCAACGCCGTAATGGTCCAGCAACGCCAGCACGGCCTCGGCCGTGCAAGGAGCAAAGCCCTCGCCTCGCCCCGAAAGCGTGGTAAGCAGCGAGACCGGCGTCATGGAGTCAACGTCCTTGGCGGGATCGAGTGCCGCGGCAACTGCATCCTCGTCAAGCCCGGCGGGCAGCGGGCGAAACATCAGGCAGCCGTGAACGGCCGAGTCGGCATTGATGTCCTTAATAGCTGCCAGCAGCTCATCCTGCGAAACATCGGAGGGAAGCAAAACGCGGCGAGCCTCAATGCCAACCTTATCGCAGCGCTTGAGGGCACCGCGCTCGTAGGATAGGTCGTCCTCGCGCTCGCCCACGCGAACGATGGCCAGCGTCGGCACAACGCCGCGCTCGCGCAGAACAGCACAACGAGCAGCGAGCTCCTCGGTCAAAGCACGGGCGACGGGAGCACCCTTCAACAGCTCAGTCATGGCTATCCCCTCTTCCTTGCAGCGTCAGCGGCGCGGCGCGCCAGAGCATCGGCGCGCGGCAGCCACGTATCGAGCAGTTCGTCACACGCCGCCTCGAGCTCCTCGGCGCGGACACGATCCTTCATAGACGTGGTGTTCGCAAAGAGCGTCAAGCTTGCACCCTGCATGGCCGCGCGGCAAAACACGGCACCGCACGCCACATCGGACAGCAGCTGGCGCGAGCCCTTGTCCGCCATGTCCTCGAGCAGCGCCAGCGCGCGCCCGCAGGCATCCATGATCCGATACGGTGGCATGGCCGCCACGTGCAACGCATCTTGAATCGTCGCGGGTCGAGCCGGATCATCGCGCGGAATACCGTATGCCGCCGACACCTGGCCGTACGCACGAACGTCCTCGGCGACCAGACCCACAAGTTCCTGCGCCAGCTCGTCTGCCTGGGCAAATGCGCGCGTTAGATCGTCCGCGCGATCGGAAAGCGCGGGATTGGTCGCCCCATAGCGAGCGACCATCCCGCACAGCGAAGCGCCCAGCGCGCCTACAAAGGCGCTCGCGCTACCGCCGCCGGGAACCGGCTCACGCGCGGCAAGCGCCTCGGCAAACCCTCGGCAGGTTTTATCCATCATCTCTTGGCTCATCGAAACACCTCTGCCCACCGCGCCGGCCACCACGGGCCGCACGCATAATAAAAAAATGGGACAACGACGCCAGGAAGCGGTTGTCCCATTCATCGGTTTTATTGAAGCCCAGTCTAACCCATAAGACAAAGGCTGTCAGGAGCTCTGGCTATCGGTGTTTCCGATTGCCGGCTATAGGCACGGGCTCCTAGTCCACCTGGAACGTCGGCAGCAGCGTGTCGATAATCTTCGACCCCATGTCGCGGTTTGCAGTCGAGTACTCCAAATGCGCCGTGGCAATCGTCGAATCCGTGACGATCGTCTTTTCGTAAATGATCGTAT
>JAIJJM010000785.1 GCA_022728415.1 Collinsella sp.
TTCGTCAGGGTAACGGTGATGCGATACGAGCACGTGCCGTCGCCGTTCTTGACGCCCTGGCCAATCTGCGTATCGGCGTTCAGGTACCAGTCGAGCTTGGAGAAGCTCAGGTTGTTAAAATAGACACCAGCAACGGGATCTTCACTCGGGTCATCCGGATCGGGCAGCGAGGCGTCGATGTTCATCTCCTTGATAGCGTTCTGCTCATCATCGTTTTTCATCCACGCGATCAGGCGGCCCTCTTCGGCACCGCGCTCAACGGCGCTGACAAGCTTCGTAACATCGACATCGCCGATACCGCCAAGGATCTTGTCGAAGGCAGCGCTGGCGACGTATGCAAAGATGCCGTCCGACTCCTCGACCGGATAGTTCCAGTACACATCGTGCATGAGGACCTTTGCAGCGTTGGTGCCGTCGACAACCGTTCCGTCGGGCAGCGACACGTTACCGACCAGGCCCAGCAGATACTGCAGGAACACCGGGTCAATACCCACGACACCGTCAACGTCCTGGCCATATTGAGATTTCCACAGGGCTGCGACACGCTGCGAGTTGCGGGGCCAATCAGGCGAATAGGTATTGCCCGAGTTGTACAGGTTGCTGTGGTTGCCGAACAGCGCCTCATCCTCTTCGTCGACGCTCTCGACTGCCTCATCCTCGCTGAGTCCAATGCGGGGAACAAACTCGCCAATCGACATCTGGCCGTTGGTGACCGAAATCAAGCCCTGCGAACCGCCGAAGCCGCCGCAGGCACGAATCTCGACGTTGTTCATGGCGTACACAAGGTAGTTGCGCGTCTGGCCGTTGGCGCCGAGCATCTGGGGAAGGACGGGGGCGACCTTCTCCGCCGCGTCAACCGCGCCGTTGAGGGTGGCAAAGCCGTCCTTTGCTTTATCGACCAGCTCGGTCACCTGGGAAATATGAGTATCGCCAATGCTCTGGATCTTTTCGTTGGCGCTCTTGAACACCTTCGAGCTATCGGAGAGCGAATCGGCGACCGCCTGCAGCGCGGACACATTGATTGTCCCATCCTGGAACAGCTTGCCGGGCGTTGCCTGAGCGAGATTATCGGCCATGGGGACCAGCGCGCCGCTCGAAACATCGGACAGAGCATCGACCATGGTGCGGACGGCGTTAATGTCGCTGCCATACACTGGGATGAACGAAGCCATCGTCCACACCGGGCTCGCGGTCTCCTTCTTCATGCTGCCGCAGAGCTCATCGATCTTCTTCGCTTCGTCAGGCAGCGTCGAAAAATCGCCCGACGTGACCTTGTCCTTAAGGCCACCGACGATCTCGACGGTTTCCTTTGCCTGGCTCTTCACGGTTTTTGCCGAGTTAAGCAGCATGAAGCCATTCACGCCAAACGCGACAAGAACCACCGCGACGATAGCGGCGGCGACGGCTGCAATGCGGCGATTCTTGCG
>JAIJJM010000786.1 GCA_022728415.1 Collinsella sp.
ACCGTCACCAGATGCGTAGCGCTGCCGCTGTTTCCGGCGGCATCGGTGACGCTGGCGTTAATGGTCACCGTGCCGTTCGCCAGCGCCGAGACGACGCTTGCCGGAACGCCGACGCTCCAGTTACCGCTGGCATCCAGTACGGTGGTAAAGGTGTTTGTGCCGATAGTCACCGTCACGGCGCTGCCGGTTGCCGCACCCGTGGCGGAGCCGCTGATAATCTGCGCCTGGGCGTGTTCCGTCGCGTTGATCACATCATCGCCTGCCACCGTGTTGATGGTGACGACCGGAACAGACGTATCCACCGTCAGGTTGTGATTAACCGAGGCCGGGTTTCCGACTTTGTCGCTCACCGCCGCGCTAACGGTGTAGTTGCTGGCGGTCAGGGCGCTTAAGTCGGCTGGCGGTACGCTGATGCTCCAGCTGCCGTCCGTCTGTACGGTGCCAGTATAGTTTGCACCATTGAGGGTGACGGTCACCGTCTGCCCCGCTTCCGCCGTGCTGCTGCCAGTGATGGTCAGCGCCGCTCCGGCTTCGGCGGCGTTAAGAATGTCGTCGCCCGCAATGGTGTTAATGGTCACCGTTGGCGCGGTAGCATCGACGCTGTAAGCGTGGGTAGTGGTGGCGCTGTTGCCGTTAACATTGCTGACGTTGGCCTGCGCGCTGGCATCGCCATCACGCAGGGCTGCCATATCTGTCGCCGGAACCGTGGTACTCCAGGAACCATTCGCCGCGACGCTTGCAGTGTAGGTTTTGCCGCCAAAGGTGACGGTGACCGTTTGCCCGGCTTCGACACCAGAAGTGCTGCCAGAGAGCGTTAACGCCGCGCCTTTTTCGGCAGCGTTAATCACGTCATCGGCAGTAATGGCGTTGATGCTGACCGCCACCGCAGTGAGATCGACAGTCACCGGATGCGTAACGCTCACCGGGTTTCCGGCGGTGGTGTTGCCGCTGGCTGTAATCGTGACCGTCCCCGCAGGCCAGGCGCTGACATCCACCGCCGGAACGCCGACGCTCCATGAGCCATCCGCCAGTACCGCCGCAACATAGGTTTGCCCGTTAATGGTCAGCGTGACGTTGCTGCCCGCTGCCAGATCGGAGCTGCTGCCGGTAATCACCAGCGCCTGCCCGTGCTCGATAATGTTGACCACATCATCGCCCGCCACGGTGTCAATCCGCAGACCGGGGAGATTCGCGTCGATGGTGATTTCGCGCGTGCCGTTGCCGGTATTGCCTACGCTGTTCGTTACCGAAGCCGAAATGGTCAGTTCACCGTTGCCCAACGCCTGTAGCGCGGAGGCCGGAACATCGACGCTCCAGCTTAAATTCGCCTGCACCGTGGCAGTGTAAGTCGCCTCGCCGAGCGTGACGGTTACCGTGTCGCCCGCTGCCGCGCCCGTCACCTGCCCGCTGATGCTCTGGCC
>JAIJJM010000035.1 GCA_022728415.1 Collinsella sp.
ATAACCGCCCGACCTATCCGACACAATGGCCAAGTGTCGGATAGGAACGGCAAAATTTTTTGCACTTCTATTGCTTCTTTATCACACATAAGCAAAGGCCGAACGCATTAAGCAGGCGATTGAGCTGACCGGATACGTGCGGTCCAGCCAGGCTCGCGCGCTGCGCACCGGCTCCACCAAACTCATCGGCGTCATCGTGCCCAAGATTAACTCGGAATCCGTTAGCCGCATTACCGCCGGCATTGGCCAGGTGCTCGGTCGCCGTGGCTACCAGATGCTGCTCGCCAATACCGACAACGCCCCCGATCGCGAGCTCGAGTACCTCGATTTATTCCAAAATCACCCGGTTGATGGCATCGTACTCGTGGCGACCATGATCACCGATGAACATCGTGCGGCCATTGCGTCTTGCCATGTGCCCATTGTGCTGATCGGCCAAAACGTCGAGGGCGCGGCTTGCGTCTATCACGACGATTACGAGGCCGCTTTTGAGCTGGGCCAGGCGCTCGCGAAGCATGTTGAGGGCAAGATTGCCTATATCGGTGTTACCGAGGAAGACCGTGCGGCCGGTTATGACCGCCGTCGTGGTTTTGAGGCGGGATTGCGCGCCGCGGGTAACCCGCTCGATGCCGCCTTGATTCGCCTGGGCTCGTTTACGCTCGACTCGGGCTATGGTGCGGCGCGTGAGCTGCTTTCCGTCGCTCCCGATGTTTCGTTTATCGCCTGCGCGACCGACACCATGGCGGCGGGCGCGCTGCGTGCCATCGATGAGGTTCGCGGCATGGGCGAGGGCATACACCGCGTGAGCGGTTTTGGCGACAACGCGTTTTTGCGCGCGCTGACGGGCGGCATTCCTACTGTGCATTATGGGTATCTGACCAGTGGCGTCGAGGCCACCAGCATGCTGCTTGACACGCTCGATGGCGTGGAGGGGAAGCGCGGTCTCAAGACGATCAAGCTCGGCCATCAGCTTATGAATGTCTAGGCTCTGGGCACGTCTGCCTGCCTCTGAGGCCCCTGTTTTTGCCATAAAACTACCATTCGCCGGCTTTTTCCTACCGTTCACCCTACTATGAAAACGATTACAGACAAATGAAACTGAAAACGATTACAGCGTAAGTGTCAAAGATGGCCGGGTGCACATGCGCCCGTTGGAGGAAAGGGAAGTCATGGACTACCGCAAATCAGCGCAAGAGGTGCTCGACAACATCGGTGGCGCCGGCAACGTTGTTTCGGCCGCGCACTGCGCCACGCGTCTGCGCCTGGTGATTGCCGATAACGCCAAGGTCGACAAGGAGGCCCTCGAGAATATCGATGGCGCTAAGGGCGTCTTTGAGGCCCAGGGCCAGCTCCAGATTATTTTTGGCACTGGCACCGTCAATAAGGTCTACGACGAGTTCATTGCGCTCAGCGGCGTCGAGGCTGCCACCAAGGCCGAGGTCAAGGAGGCCGCGGCGCAGCAGCAGAACATCTTTATGCGTGCCATTAAGGTGCTCGGCGACGTCTTTGTCCCCATCATCCCCGCCATCGTGGCTTCGGGCCTGCTGCTGGGCATTATGAGTGCCCTCAACTTTATGGCCTCCAACGGCTTTATCGCGCTCGACACCAATAACTTTATCTACAAGATTGCCGACCTGGTCTCGGGAACGTCCTTTGGCATTCTGCAGATCCTGATCGGCTACTCCGCGGCTAAGGCCTTTGGCGCCAACCCGTACCTGGGTGCCGTCGTCGGTGGTGCGTTCATCAACTCCTCGCTGCAGAGCGCCTACACGGTTGCCTCTGAGGGCGTGCAGACCATGGTCACCGTCATTCCCGGCGTGTACGGCTTTGAGTGGGTCGGTTATCAGGGCCACGTGATCCCCATCGTTATCGCCTGCGCCATTCTCGCCTTCCTCGAGAAGCGACTCCACAAGGTTGTCCCCGAGATGTTCGACCTCTTTGTGACCCCGCTCGTCTCGGTGTTCGTGACCGTGCTCGTGACCCTCGTTGCCGTCGGCCCCGTCTTTGTCTGGGCCGAGAACGCCATCCTCGGTCTGATCCAGGCCCTGCTCACCCTGCCCTTCGGCATCGGTTCCTTTATCGTCGGCCTGTTCTATGCCCCCACGGTCGTTACCGGTATCCACCAGATGTACACCGCCATCGACCTGGGCCAGCTCGCCCAGTACGGCGTGACCTACTGGTTGCCCATCGCCAGTGCCGCCAACATCGCCCAGGGTGGCGCCGCGCTCGCCGTTGCCTTTAAGACCCGCGATGCCAAGATCAAGGGCCTGGCGCTTCCTTCGGCCCTGTCCGCCTTCATGGGCATTACCGAGCCGGCCATCTTTGGTGTGAACCTGCGCTTCTTTAAGCCCTTCATCGCCGGCTGCATCGGCGGCGGTTGCGGTGCCCTGGTCTGCGCACTCACTTCGCTGGCCGCCTCCGGCACAGGCGTTACGGGTATCTTCGGTATCCTGCTGTGCCTGGCCCAGCCCGTGCAGTACGCGATCATGTTTGCGGTCGCCGCGCTGGTTTCCTTTGCCGTCTCGTTTGTCCTGTACAAGGACGAGCCCAAGGCTTCCGAGCAGGCGTAGGATTCGCGTAAACATAACGCCCGCAGGCTCCATCCTGTGGGCGTTTTCTTTATATGGAACCCTCGATTTGAGCGTTCGTTGATTTAATTCGATTGGATACCGACATGTCTAACGCACTTCAGCGCGATCTTGCCAAGCTCGTTGCCAACATGGATGCGGCGGCTGCCGAGCGTGGCCACGGGCCCTATGCTCAGCATTTTCATATTATGCCGCCCACGGGCTGGCTCAACGACCCCAACGGTCTTTGCCAGGCAGATGGTGTATTTCACGCGTACTTTCAGTATGCCCCGTTTGATGTGAACGGCGGCGTCAAGATGTGGGGCCATGCCACGAGCCGTGACCTTATGAACTGGGAATACGTTGGCGCGCCGCTGCTTCCCGACGAGCCGTTTGACTGCCATGGCGTGTACTCGGGCTCGGCTTTGGTCGTGGACGGTCGCATTCGCGTGCTCTATACCGGCAACGTTAAGCTCCCCGATGCGGATGGCGTCTTTGACTACGTCAACACCGGTCGTCGCGCCGATACCGTGTATGTCGAGAGCGCCGATGGACAGACGTTTAGCCAAAAGCGCGTGGTGCTGGCGTCGGAGGACTATCCCGAGGATCTGACGTGCCACGTGCGCGATCCCAAGGTGTGGCGTGATGAGGCCGGTCGTTATCACATGGTGTTGGGCGCGCGTCGTCGCGTTGACGGGCCGCACGCTGAGAGCCGTTTTTGTGCGATGCACGGCGAGGGCGCCGGGCGTGATGTGGGCGAGATCCTGGTGTATGGCTCGGCCGATATGCTGAGCTGGGAGCTCGAGAGCCGTGTATCTACGCCCGATCGCTTTGGATTTATGTGGGAATGCCCCGGCTATATCGAGCTCGATGCGAATGGCAATACCGCTGCATTTTTGTCGTTCTCGCCCCAGGGGCTCGAGGGCGGTCGTTGGGACCGCGGTAACGTATACGCTGCTGGCTACATGCCTGTAACGGGCGACATTACCGGTGGTGACGGTGCCTATGAGCTGGGCGAGTTCCGCCTGTGGGACGCCGGTTTTGACTTCTATGCTCCGCAGGAGTTTACGTTCGAGGATGGTCGCCACATTCTGATCGGCTGGATGGGCATGCCCGATGAGCCGACCTATGGCAACGACCCCACCGTGACGTGCGGCTGGCAGCACTGCATGACGGTGCCGCGTGAGCTTACAGCCGGTGCCGACGGCGTGGTGCTGCAACAGCCGGCGCGCGAGATTGAGCACCATTATGCCTCGGTGCGTGTGGGGGCGGGCACGTTGGAGGTTGCCGGCGATACCTGCTTTGACGTTGTTGTTGACGGTGTCGACGGTGCGTTTACCGCAACCGTCGATGGCGAGCTGAAGCTGGCGTTTGTGCCCGCCGAGGGCGAACTGCCCACGCGTTTTGAGATGCGATTTACCGACGAGGGTCGCACTTCTGCCGGCTGCGGTCGTACCGTGCGCTGGGAGCCCGTCGACGAGGTTCGTAACGTGCGCATTGTTGGCGATGCCTCTTCGGTCGAGGTGTTTGTGAACGATGGCGCGCTCGTGTTTTCGACGCGCATCTATCCCGAGGCCTATGGCGTGACCGTTGACGCTCCGGGTGCGAGTGTGACCTATCACACGCTCAACATCTAGGCGATTCGTCGCATATAGGCGCTATACTGCAGCCGTTGCCCACGATGCGGGGAACACCCGCATCGTGGGTTTTTGTTTATGAAGGGACGGCGCCTTGTGGATGTACAGCAGCTAGAGGAGGCCTGGGCTTTGAGGGCCGGCTCGCGTGAGGCGCGTCTTGTTGCGGCCCTGCATGTGCCGGCGGCGCTGTCTCTGTTGGGGATTGTGCGCCCCGGTGACCGCCTGGTTGCGTTTGCCGATGACTTTGCCGATGCGTTTGCGCGCGGCTTTGATGCCTGCGACGTGGTTATGGTGGGTGAGCCCTCGGTTGCAGCGTTTGCCGCCGCGTCCGAGGGCTTTGATGCTTCGTTTGATGCCGAGGGGCCGCACCTGTGGTGGTTTGTGAACTCAATCGGTGGCTTTGGCCTGTGTGTGCCCGACCTTCGCGCTCTGGGCCGCGCGGCTCGCGTGGTCCATGCGCTGCTCGTCGTTGATAACACGGTGGCTTCCATCTTTGGCTGCGATCCCTTGCGTTTGGGTGCCGTACTGTCGCTCGAGGCGCTCGATCGCGTGTGCGCCGGTGACGCGCCGCGCAAGCTTGTGGCGGTGTCGGTCGCGCGCTCGCAGCTCAAGCGCCATCGCGTGGACGCTGCTGCCGAGTGCACGCATGCCCTGCTCGAGGGGCGCGGATTGGCCTCGCTCGACTTGTCCTCCGATGAGGTCGAGGTCCTAGAGCACGGGCTCGATACGCTCGACACTCGCATGCAAGCGCACTTCGATCGCGCCCGTGCGCTGGCTGAATATTTGGCCGCGAATGAGATGGTGCGCAACGTGTGCTATCCCGGGCTGACCTCGCATTCCGACCATGCCATCGCGACTGGCATCCTCGAGCACGGTTTTGGCCCGGCAGTAGAGTTTGACCTGATGGACTGCAGCGCGGGTGAATTCTTCAGCATGCTGCCGGACGAATTTCGCACATCGCCCGCCGGCGGCGCAACAACGCGCCTTTCGGCCTCACGCGGCAAGCAGGCAAGCACCATCCGCCTCTTCGCCGGCACTGATGATCCCCTGGTAGTGGCTGCCACTCTAGACACCGCCCTCCGCAACTAGTCAATTTGGGACGGGGCTATTTTAGCTACCTTGGCAGGTAGCGCGAACGGTTTGGTCGATTAACGGCAGGGGTAGCTAAAATAGCCCCGTCCCAAATTGACTACTCAAAGCGCTGAATGGGGTACTTTCCATATTGTCTTATCGGGGCACGTGCCACGAAAACGGCCTATCTACTACGTTAAACCCCTTGGGGTCAACCATACCCGCCATCTTTGAAAAATGGCAAGCCGTCTACCAGCGGTTTTGTTTTCACGAAATCCGGGGTGGTCGAGGGCGTTCAACTAAACGTAGTAAATGGGCGCATTTTATGGCGCGCGTCTTAATTCGTTAGTGCGGCGGACCAATGATCGGCCCAGATAGTCTACTTTGCGTTGATGCTCGCGATAAGAGCGTCGGCTTTTGTGGCGATGACGTTGTTGATCTCTGCCTGCAGCTCCTCGTAGGCCGCTATGGCGCGCTCGCCGGCCGGCGTGAGCGTCGATCCGCGGGCGCCGTCGCGCTCGATGAGCTTGCAGCCCAGCTGTCCTTCGGCCTCGTTTACAATACGCCACGCTTTGGAATAGGCCATGCCCATGCTCTTTGCGGCGCGGTTCAGCGAGTGCTCGCGGGCGATGCCTTGCAGCAACAAAACGCAACCATGGCCGAACACGCCCGGCAGATCTTTGTCGCACGCTTGAATGACGAGCTTCGCCGTCGTCTTGTACTCCATGTGCCTCACGTCTCCCCGCTAAAGTGTTTGCTGGGCAAACGCAAAGCCTGCGTCAAACCCTCGTGTGCTCTTCTTAAATCATGCATTGTAGCAGTCAAAGTACGTTAAGATACTTTCCCAGTATTGGGCGCCCAAGGTTGGGCTGGGTCCTACGAGGCCTGCAGCCGACCGGTCGCATGGAAAAAGGAGAAACATGGCTACGTTCTTTCCCGGTGAGTCCCACACGTTTTCGGAGTATCTGCTGGTCCCTGGTTACTCGTCCTCGCAGTGCATCCCCAACAACGTCTCTCTCAAGACGCCGCTAACCCGCTTCAAGCGCGGTGAGAAGCCGGCAATCACCCTGAACATCCCCATGGTTTCTGCCATCATGCAGTCCGTCTCGGGCGTCGACATGGGTGTCGCGCTCGCTACTGAGGGTGGCCTGTCCTTCATCTATGGTTCCCAGACCCCCGAGTCCGAGGCCGCCATGGTCAAGGCCGTCAAGGATCACAAGGCCGGCTTCGTTCAGTCCGATTCTACGCTGACCCCCGATATGACCATGGAGCAGGTCATCGAGCTCAAGGATAAGACCGGTCACTCCACTATGCCGGTCACCGACGACGGCACTCCCAGGGGCAAGCTCCTGGGTATCGTCACCAGCCGTGACTATCGCCCCAGCCGCGATGACCACCAGAAGAAGGTCTCCGAGTTTATGACCCCGCGTGAGCAGCTCATCGTGGGCGACAAGAACATTAGCCTCAAGGTTGCCAACGACGTCATCTGGGACAACAAGCTCAACGCCCTGCCCATCGTCGACGACAACGATCACCTCATGGGTATCGTCTTCCGCAAGGACTACGACAGCCACAAGACCAACCCCAACGAGCTACTCGATGGCGATAAGCGCTACATGGTCGGTGCCGGCATCAACACCCGCGACTATGCCGAGCGCGTGCCGCTGCTCATCGAGGCCGGTGCCGACGTCCTGTGCATCGACTCTTCCGAGGGCTTCAGCGAGTGGCAGAAGCGCACCATCGAGTGGATCCGCGCCAACTACGGCGAGGACGTCAAGGTCGGCGCCGGTAACGTCGTCGACGCCGAGGGCTTCCGCTTCCTGGCCGACAGCGGTGCCGACTTCATCAAGGTCGGTATCGGCGGCGGTTCCATCTGCATCACCCGCGAGACCAAGGGCATCGGCCGTGGCCAGGCCACCGCACTGATCGACGTCTGCCGCGCTCGCGACGAGTACTACGAGGAGACCGGCGTCTACGTGCCCGTGTGCTCCGACGGCGGTATCGTCTACGATTACCACATGACGCTCGCCCTTGCCATGGGTGCCGACTTTATGATGCTGGGCCGTTACTTCGCCCGCTTTGACGAGAGCCCGACCGAGCGCGTCAACGTCAACGGCCAGTACATGAAGGAGTACTGGGGCGAGGGTTCCGCGCGTGCCCGCAACTGGCAGCGCTATGACCTGGGCGGCGCCGCGAAGCTCAGCTTCGTCGAGGGCGTCGATTCCTACGTCCCGTACGCCGGCTCCCTCAAGGACGGCGTGGGCGGCACGCTTTACAAGGTTAAGTCTACGATGTGCAACTGCGGTGCCCTCTCGATTCCCGAGCTCCAGGAAAAGGCACGCCTAACGCTGGTCAGCTCCACCTCCATCGTCGAAGGCGGCGCCCACGATGTGGTCGTGAAAGACTCCCAGCAGAGCGTTTCCTATCGATAAGGTTGGAGCTACATATCAAAGGTTGAGCATCAACCACGTTATTTAGATAAAGCGAGATGCATGCAAGTCGCAGGCATCTCGCTTGTTGTATTTGCTATCATCAGTCAAGTTAACCTTAGGGTCGGTCGGTTTGGCTTTGTTCGCTACAAGTTCCGCACGCAAAGAAGAGCACTTAATGTGCTCTTCGTCTTGCGCAGGACTGTCCGCAGTAGCGTATAAAGCCAAACCGACCGACCCCAGCTAAGATTAAAGGAGCTGATATGTGCGATTGCACAGATCATAAGGACGAGATCCCTGCCTACGACGCGCAGGCCATTGAGTCCAAGTGGATGAAGGCCTGGGAGGACTCCGACCTCTTTGCCGTCGACACCGACGATAGTAAGCCCAAGAAGTACGTGCTCGAGATGTTCCCGTATCCGTCGGGCGACCTTCACATGGGCCATGCGCGCAACTACACCATCGGCGACGCCATGGCCCGTCAGGCCCGCATGCGCGGCTACGACGTGCTGCACCCCATCGGCTTCGATGCCTTTGGCCTGCCCGCCGAGAATGCCGCCATCAAGCACAACACGCAGGCTGCCGCCTGGACGTATAAGAACATGGATCAGGCGCTTGCCACGATGAGGCGCATGGGCTTCTCCTACGATCTGGATCGCATGGTTAAGACCTGCAGCCCCGACTATTACCGCTGGGGCCAGTGGATCTTTGAGAAGATGTGGGAAAAGGGCCTGGTCTACCGCAAGAAGAACCCGGTCAACTGGTGCCCTACCTGCAAGACTGTTCTTGCCAACGAGCAGGTCACCGAGGGCAAGTGCTGGCGCTGCGGCACCGAGCCCGAGAAGCGCGACCTTGAGCAGTGGTACTTCAAGATCACCGAGTACTCCCAGGAGCTGCTCGACGACCTGGAGAAGCTTCCCGGCTGGCCCGAGCGCGTCAAGCAGATGCAGGCCAACTGGATCGGTCGCTCCGAGGGCGCCGAGGTCGACTTTACCCTGTGCGACAAGGATGGGGAGCCCATTGAGGGCGACGAGGGCAAGATCACCGTCTTCACCACGCGTGCCGATACCCTCTTTGGCGTCTCCTTCTTTGTCCTGGCTCCCGAGTACGCTCGTCTGCACGAGCTCGTCGAGGGCACGGAGTACGAGGAGGCCGTCACCAAGATCGTCGAGGATTCCAAGCACATCTCTGCCGTCGAGCGTGCCCAGGGCACTCTCGAGAAGCACGGTGCCTTTACCGGCCGCTATGTGGTGAACCCCGTCAACGGCGAGAAGGTCCCCGTGTGGGTTGCCGATTATGTCGTTGCCGACTACGGCACCGGCGCCGTCATGGCCGTCCCCTGCGGCGACCAGCGCGACTTTGAGTTTGCCCGCAAGTACGACCTGCCGATCGTCCCGATCATCCTTGACGATGAAGATCGCGCTGCCGTCGAGGCCAGCGGCGAGACCATCGATACCTTCCATGCCGAGACCGTCGACTGGGATTGCGCCCACGCTGCCGAGGGTACGCTCGTCCAGTCCGGCAAGTACACCGGCATGCGTGGCGGTAAGCACTCCGAGGGCGAGGCTGCCATCGTGGCCGACCTCGAGACCATGGGCTGTGGTCGTCGCAAGGTCGAGTTCCGCCTGCGCGACTGGCTCATCAGCCGCCAGCGCTATTGGGGTAACCCCATCCCGGCCATCCACTGCGAGCACTGCGGCATTGTGCCCGTTCCCGAAGATCAGCTGCCGGTGACGCTGCCCGAGAACCTGGATCTGGGCGCCGGCGAGACCCTCGCCGAGTGCAAGGACTTCTACGAGACCACCTGCCCGGTCTGCGGCCGCCCGGCCAAGCGCGAGACCGATACCATGGACACCTTCACCTGCTCCAGCTGGTATTACCTGCGCTATACCGACCCGCACAACACCGAGCTGCCCTTCTCCCGCGAGGCGGCAGACCGCTGGATGCCTGTCGATAACTACATCGGTGGTATCGAGCACGCCATTCTGCACCTGCTCTACAGCCGCTTCTTTACCAAGGCGCTGCGCGACCTGGGCCTGCTGAGCGTGGACGAGCCCTTTACCAACCTGCTGTGCCAGGGCATGGTCAAGGACGAGAACGGCGACACCATGTCCAAGTCCAAGGGCAACGTCGTGCCCCCGAGCTCGGTCATCGAGCCCTACGGCGCCGACACCATGCGTCTGGCGATCCTGTTTATCGCCCCGCCCGAGAAGGACTTCGACTGGGATCCCAAGGCCGTCGAGGGCGCCAACCGCTTTATCAAGCGCGCCTGGCGTATCGTGTGGCAGCTCGTCCAGTCGGGTGACGCCGGCGTGGCCTTTGACAAGACCATCCTTGATGAGGTTGCGATGAAGCTCTATCGCGAGCGTCACCGCACCATCGCCAAGTGCACCGAGGACTTCGACCGTGGCCAGTTCAACACCGCCATCTCGGCCGTCATGGAGCTCGTCAACGCGGCGAGCGCCTACCTCAACGCCACCGAGGATGCCGACCGCGACAAGGCGCTGTGCTACGGCGTGGCCAAGGACATCGTGAGCGTCCTGGCGCCCATCTGCCCGTTCTGGGCCGACGAGCTGTGGCACGAGGCACTCGGCTGCGAGGGCAACGCCTATACCGCCGCCTGGCCCGAGTTCGACCTGGCCGAGTCCATCGAGGACACCGTGCAGATCGTCGTCCAGGTGCTCGGTAAGGTCCGTGGCCGCATCGACGTGGCCCGCGATGCCTCCAACGAGGAGATGCAGGCTGCCGCCGAGGAAGCCGTTGCCAAGTGGCTCGAGGGCAAGACGGTCGTCAAGGCCATCTGCGTGCCCGGCAAGCTCGTCAACCTTGTTGTCAAGTAGATGCCGCGCGCATAGTTGACGCACGAAAGACGAGGGGCGATTCCGCTCGGGTCGCCCCCGTTTTCACTTGCCCTCCTGGGTGCCTGCGGTCAATTGTTCTATTCTTGTGGAGATGCTGTGGGCACGCTGACCTGCGAATTTCCGTATCGCTTGCACGTTTGTGCAGGTATTGGTATAGTTTGCTTGCAAATGAAGTTGTAATTGAAAGAAGTGGGGTTTCGGCCCCGCTTCTTTTTTGTATGGATGGAGGTGCCGCAATGGTCAAGACCAAGACCGAGCAGGCGATTATCGACGCGCTCGAGGCCGTCGCTCCCCAGCACGATGTCGACATTGTCGACGTGGAGCTCGTGGGCGCCACCAAGGCCCCCTGTGTGCGTGTGCGTATCGAGGGTGCCGAGGGCCAGAGCCTGTCGCTCAACGACGTCACGGCCAATACCAAGTGGGT
>JAIJJM010000787.1 GCA_022728415.1 Collinsella sp.
CTCGTCACGCGTGACCTTGGCCATGATGGACGCCGCGGCGATGCAGGCGATTTTGGCATCGCCCTTCACCACGTCGCGCTCGTTGGGAACGGCGCCCAAGGGGTTACCGTCCATAAGCACGCAATCGGGCTCGAGCCCCGTATCGGCCACGGCACCCGCGACGGCAGCGCGGATGGCACGGGCCATGCCCATATCATCGATATCCGCAGGCGCGATATGGCAAAAACCAATCGCCGTCGCGACCTCGGCAATCTTCACCGAGAGCAGCTCGCGGCGCGCCGGCGTGAGCTTTTTGGAATCGTTGATGCCCCAGACGCGCGGCTCCATGGGAAGGCACACGGCGCACACCGTCAAAGGACCGGCCACCGAACCGCGGCCCACCTCGTCGACACCCACGACCACGCCATCCCCGCCGAGCTCGTGCATCAGCTCGTACATACCGTTGACGCGCTCGCGCTCGGCAAGTTCTTTGGCATGGCGCTTAAGAGCACGCTCGCAAGCCTTGATCACTTGCTGGCGCGGATCCTCACGATAATGCTCCACGAGGGCGGGGATCTCCTCAAACGTGGCGCTCGCCAGCTCGCCGGCAACCTGCGATGCCGAAACCGAGCTCGTCATGTTGGCCATATCGGGGCCTCCTTGCATGCAAATCAGATAAAAAGAAGGGCCACCCGAAGGTGACCCTTTTGTCCAAGCGAGTGGACAGACGCTACGATCTTCCTAGCGCTTCTCGGGGATGCGAGCAGCCTTGCCCACCTTGTCGCGGAGGTAGTACAGCTTGGCGCGACGGACGCGACCATGACGGACGACCTCGAGCTTGGCGATCTTGGGGCTGTGAAGCGGGAAGGTACGCTCAACACCGACACCGAAGGAAATCTTGCGGACGGTGAAGGTCTCACGGGCACCGGCGCCGGCCATGCGGATGACGTCACCCTGGAAAACCTGGATGCGCTCGCGGTCGCCTTCCTTAATGCGGTAGTGAACCTTGACGTTGTCGGCAACGCGGACCTGCGGGATGTCCTCGCGGATCTGCTGACGCTCGATTGCGCGGATGTAATCCATGTGCAATTCCTTACTCTTCTAGAGGTGCCGTACCACCTTGGCCGGCACGTAGTTGAACAAACGTATTCGAGTATACACGCGCTGGTTTCTGCCGCAAGAACAATTTTGAACGCAGAAAAAAAGACAAAACCCGCGCATGATAACCGCCCGCCTCACGAACGAGACGAGTGGCATGAGGGGGCCTACGCTAGGCGCCTAAACTCAAAACGTTAGGCGTTACGCTTGGCCTCGAGCTTGGCCTGAGCGGCAGCCAGACGCGCCAGGGGCACGCGGTAAGGCGAGCAGGACACATAGTCCACATCGGCCACGTTAAACAGGGCCTTGATGGACTTGGGGTCGCCGCCGTGCTCGCCGCA
>JAIJJM010000788.1 GCA_022728415.1 Collinsella sp.
TCGCTGGTTGAAGCCGCAGACAAATATGCTGAACTGGAAAAAGAGAAAGCCACTCTGGAAGCAGAAATTGCTCGCCTGCGCGAAGTTCACAGCCAGAAACTCAGTAAGGAAGCACAGAAGCTGATGAAGATGCCGTTCCAGCGCGCGATTACTAAAAAAGAGCAAGCTGATATGGGCAAACTGAAGAAGAGCGTTCGCGGACTGGTCGTTGTGCACCCAATGACCGCGCTGGGCCGCGAAATGGGCCTGCAAGAGATGACAGGGTTCTCTAAGACTGCGTTTTAAGTTCCTTTCTCGTCGCTGTAATTACAGCCACTCACGATTTACTCGCTCCTGCTGGCACATGCAGGAGCCTGTTTCAGAGATCGAATATTTATAACGTTCTTAACATTATATATTCAACGCCACCTACACTTCTGAGCGATCGGAGCAGGCTAAATTCTGAAAAGCAGGTACAAATTAAAGAATGATGTATCAATATCAACAATGAATTACCGCATATCAATGCTTGAAACATAATTAATTATTTAAATTTTTCTATCAGCATCGCAAACCCCGCAATAAAACATCACTCAACTGAATATTTACCTTTCCCTGCCCTGGGCCTTTATCCGGTGAAACATTTGACATTGATTGACACCGATCATTAAAATCCGCGCGATCAATTTATTTATTGGCTACAAACTAAAATTGTTTAACACTTAAAAACATATTCGCACAACCCATTAATACAAAAATTCTCTAACAAATTTATTTGGCGGATATGCCCCACTCTAATCATTCATAAAAAAAATGATTGTACTGTAATTATCAACGTATCGGGATTATGAAAAGGAATTCATCCTATGAACCTAAAGAAAACACTGTTAAGCGTGTTAATAATAGTGCCTCTCTGCTTATTGGCAGGGTGTGACTATATTGAAAAAGCGAGTAAGGTCGACGAACTCGTTACACAGCAAGAGTTGCAAAAAAGCAAAATTGAGGCGCTTGAGAAACAGCAGGAACTCGATAAGCGAAAGATAGAACATTTTGAAAAACAACAAACTACTGTCATAAATAGTACCAAGACGCTCGCTGGCGTGGTGAAAGCGGTTAAAGACAAGCAGGACGAATTTGTCTTTACAGAATTTAACCCAGCACAAACACAATATTTCATTTTAAATAACGGATCGGTCGGTTTGGCAGGCCGGGTGCTGGCTATTGATGCGGTTGAAAATGGCAGTGTTATTCGTATTTCGCTGGTTAACCTTTTAAGCGTTCCCGTATCAAATATTGGCTTTCATGCGACATGGGGCAATGAAAGACCCACCGATGCCAAAGCTCTGGCAAAGTGGCAACAATTACTTTTCAACACCACCATGAATTCCACTCTGCAATTAATGCCTGGTCAATGGCAAGACATTAAT
>JAIJJM010000789.1 GCA_022728415.1 Collinsella sp.
GTATGAGGTAGTGCTCCGCTGTCTGGAAGAGGAGTACGGCCAGCGCCTGGGACAGATGTTCGACGCGATCGACCCCAACCCACTCGGTAGCGCTTCTCTTGCACAAGTTCACCGTGCCCGCCTGGTGACGGGCGAGGACGTGGCCGTTAAGGTACAGCGCCCCGGCGCGCAGCAGGTCATGGCGCAGGACATCGACATCATTCGCTCGGTGGTGCGCATCGTCTCAAAGTTCGTCAACACCGACCAGTTTGTTGACTTACACGCCGTCGTCGAGGAGCTGTGGGCCTCGTTTCGCGAGGAGACCAACTTTTTGGCCGAGGCCAAAAACCTCAACGATTTCTATGAGTTCCATAAGAGCGTCCATGGCGTGACGTGCCCCAAGTCCTATCTGGATCTGTGCACCGAGCACGTCGTGGTCATGGATTACGTCGACGGCATCTCGATTGCCGATCCCGAGCGCCTGGTGGCCGAGGGCTATGACCTTGAAAAGATCGGCTCGGCGATTGTCGAGGACTATTCGACGCAGGTGCTCGATGACGGCTTTTTCCATGCCGACCCGCATGCGGGAAACATCATTCTCAAGGACGGCGTCGTTTACTTTATCGACCTGGGCATGGTTGGGCGCATGTCGAGTCACGACCGCGGTATCGTCAAGGACATGATTTTCGCTGTGGCCGAGGGCGACGTGCCCAAGCTCAAGGATTCGCTCATGCGCTTTGCCGTGACGCGCGGCGACTCGGCTGAGCTCGATCATTCAGCCTTTTTGTCCGATTTGGACTTTATCGTGGCTGACTTTGCGGGCCTCGATCTTAAGGACCTGGATATCGGCGAGTTTTTGACCTCGTTGCTAAACCTGGCGCGCAAAAACGACGTTGAGCTGCCGTGCGTGGTGACGATGTTCGCCCGCGGCATGGTGACGCTCGAGGGCTTGCTGACCGAGTATATGCCCAACGTCAACATGATCCAGATCATACAGACGCATATCAAAAACGAAAAAAGCACCTATGCGCGCGTGCGCGATATGGGGCGCGATCTTGCCGCGAGCAGCTATCGCGCGGCAAAAGGCTCGCTCGAGGCGGCCGAGTATCTGGGCTTGGCGTCGCGCATGCTCACGCGCGGCCAGCTTAAGGTGAACACGCAGATCATGAGCAGCGATAAGGCGCTGAGGCAGCTGGGCGGGATTATCGACCGCATGTCGATGGCAATTGTGATCGCCGGTCTGTTTATCGGTTCGTCGGTGGTGTACTACGCGCGCATCGAGCCAGTTGTGTTCGGTATCCCTGTCATTGGCTTTATGGGCTACGTGAGTGCGCTGGTGCTGGCGCTGATGCTGGGCCGCGAGATCTGGCGCAACAGCCACGGCGGCAAGCGGTAATGACCCTTGGGGGACGGAGGGAAACGGATCA
>JAIJJM010000790.1 GCA_022728415.1 Collinsella sp.
GTGAGGACGCGCGTCGTCACACCGGCACCCGGAACGGGACGATGGCGAATAATGCTCGTGTCCAGGTCGCCGTAAACCGAGAGCGCCAACGTGCGTGGGATCGGCGTGGCCGTCATAACGAGCAGGTCGGCACCCGGGCCCTTAGCGCGCAGGGCGCTGCGCTGGCCAACACCAAAGCGGTGCTGCTCGTCGATGACCACGAGAGACAAGTGCCTAAAATGTACGTCTTCGGAAAGCACCGCGTGGGTTCCAAAGAGGACGTCGAGCTCGCCCGATTCCAGCTGCACATGGATGCGCTCGCGCTCCGCCGCCGGCGTGGCGCCCGTCAGGAGCGCCCAGGTCATGCCAACCTGCGAGAGCAAGGGGCCGGTCTTATCGGCATATTGACGCGCCAGCACGCCCGTGGGCGCCATAACGCAGGCCTGCGTGCCGCTATCGGCCGCAACCGCCAACGCACAGGCGGCAACGGCAGTCTTACCGGTACCGACATCGCCCAGCAGCAGACGGTTCATCACGCGACCGCCATCGCACATGTCATGCAGGATGTCTTGAAATGCAGCCTCCTGCTCATCGCTCAGCGAAAACGGCAGGGCTTGCTTGAGCGCCGCCAGGTGCTCTCCCGCTGTGTGGGCATAGGGAGCGACTTCGACCAAGCCGCCGTCGTTGCGCAGGCGCAAGGCCAGCTGAAGACAGAGGCACTCCTCATAGGCCAGCCGTGCGCGCGCGATGTCGCGCTCGGCCATGCTCGAGGGAAAGTGGATCGAGCGCAGCGCACGGGCATTGCTCATGAGCTTCCGCTTTGCGCGCAGCGGAGCGGGAATGGGATCGAACGGATTGGCAGCCACTTCGAGCGCGCCGCTTACGATACGGCGCATCCACGCCTGGCTCACGCCGTCACTCACGTAGTGGACCGGCAGAATGGTGCCCGCGGCACGCCCCTCCTCAATCTTTTCGAAATGCGGAGAGGCCATCTGCTTAAAGCCGTAGGCAAACTCGACCTTACCCATCACGGCCAGGCGATCGCCCTGCTTGAACTGCTGGGCAATCCAGGGCTGACGGAAAAAGGCGATTTGCAGCACCCCCGTCTCGTCCACAAGCGAGACCTCGGTCACCTGCATACGCGGGCGAGGCCGCTTCTGGACGATCCGGTCGACCGTGGCGATGATGGTGCACACGGTACCGATGGGCGCCATCTCGATGGACCAGGAGCGCGTAAAGTCGAGATATCGATGAGGGATATGGAGAAGGAGGTCCCCCACCGTCCGAATTCCCAGACGGCGAAGGGCCTCCTCACGTTTACCCGAAACATATTTGAGTCGCGCGATATCCTCGTCGAGCGCATTGCTCTGGACAAAACGCTCCGAGACGCGCGGCACGGAGCACAGCTCGGACATGACGAG
>JAIJJM010000791.1 GCA_022728415.1 Collinsella sp.
TGCGGGGTCGGCGTGATCGAAGCCGGCGAGCACCGCCGGCTTTCGTTTATTCACGTGGACGTGGTGCGGTCCTCACCGGATATCACCCAGGATCTGCGTCTACTGGCCATCTACAACGGCCTGTCCGAGAAAATGGATCGCTTCGCACCCGATGCCGTATCCATCGAACGAGTGTTCGCACAATCCAACCGCAACACCGTACTCGGTACCGCACAGGCCGCCGGCCTCGCCATGCTCGCCGCCGCGCAACGCAATATTCCCGTGGCGTTGCATACGCCTACCGAAGCCAAGCTGGCTATCACCGGTAACGGGCAGGCGCAGAAGATTCAGGTGGAGCGTATGGTGACACGTATTTTGAACCTCACCAAAATGCCGACTCCCGCCGATGCCGCCGATGCCTTGGCTTTGGCCATTTGCCATGCGCTGCGCCCGGCAGGCGCATTGCAGGGCGGCGAACGCGAACAACATCTGACCGCCGCGCAACGCCAGTGGGCTGAGGCCGCACAGAAATCCACGCGCCGCCGCATCAATCACGACCGAGGCATGTAGTATACTTTCGAACAGTTGTTCGAGTCTTGAATCCTGGAGCCCTGAAGGAGTACCTGTATGATCGGCATGCTGACCGGGCGGGTTGAATCGGTCGAAACCGATACCGCATTGATTGATGTTGGGGGAGTGGGCTACGAAGTGCGCATGTCCGCCACCGACCTGAGCCGTCTGCACGCCGGGCAAGACACCCGCGTCTTCACCTATATGAACCTCTCTCAGGATGCCATTACCCTGCATGGATTCCTGGATCGGGACGCCAAGAAAACCTTTCTGCAACTCATCAAGGTCTCCGGCATTGGACCTAAAGTGGCCCAATCGTTACTCTCCACACTGACGCCGAGTCAGCTGGCCCACGCCATCGCCGACAACGACGCCACCGCGCTGGCCAAGGCTCCGGGGCTGGGCAAGAAGGGCGCACAGAAAATCATCCTCGAGCTTAAGGGCTCTATTGATTTGAGTCAGATCGAGGGTGCTTCCGCTCAGGCGGCAATATCCAAGTCTCCGGTGGATACCGGTACGGAACAGGTTGTCGAAGGACTGATTTCACTTGGCTGGCGTCAGCAGGACGCCCAGCAGGCCGTTGCCGAGGCTTGCGCCGAAAACGATATTCCCACGCCGCTTGCCACCGACGATGTGCCGCGTGTGCTACGTCTGGCTTTGGCGCTGATGGATAGGGGCCGCTGATGAGCGAGACAACGGATTACGGTACCTCAAACACCGGTGCCAACGAAGAGTCGTTGCGCATGGTCTCCTCCCAGCCGATCGGCAACGAGCCGGTCAGCGACGAGGAGCTGCGCCCCCATGTTCTCGAAGGCTTTATCGGACAGCCACGGCTCAAGGCCCAGCTGCA
>JAIJJM010000792.1 GCA_022728415.1 Collinsella sp.
GTTCGGGCCGGGCACGTGGCCTTCGGATTCGGCCTCGTCACCCGCGAAGTACGGGAAGACCGGGTAGTAGCGTCGGCCTGCCAGCTCGTTGCCCTTGAGTTCGCGCACGACCTCGTAATTCTCGCCGAGTTCCTTCTCGTAATGCGGCAGCAAATCCTTGCCGAGGTAGAACTTCTTGCCAGCGAACTTGCCTTCGGTCGGGCGGACCTCGACGTAGTCGATGTCGGCGCCGACCACGATGGCGAAGTTGGTGGGCACGGTCCACGGGGTGGTGGTCCAGAAGACGGCGTAGGCGTCGTCCTCATCGCGCATCTTGACGGCCACGGATACGGTGGTGTCCTGGCGGTCCTGGTACACGTCGGCGTCCATGCGCAGCTCGTGCGCACTCAACGGCGTGCGGTCCTTCGGGCAGTACGGCAGCACGCGGTAGCCCTGGTAGGCCAGGCCCTTGTCGTAGAGCTGCTTGAAGGCCCACATCACGGATTCCATGTACGGGATGTTCAGGGTCTTGTAGCCGTGCTCGAAGTCCACCCAACGGGCCTGACGATGCACGTAGTTCTGCCATTCGTTGGTGTACTTCAGCACAGAAGCGCGGCAGGCGTCGTTGAACTTGTCGATGCCCATCTTCTCGATCTGGTCGACCGAGTCGATGCCGAGCTCCTTCTGCGCCTCAAGCTCGGCGGGCAGGCCGTGGGTGTCCCAGCCGAACACGCGGTTGACCTTGCGGCCCTTCATGGTCTGGTAGCGCGGTATCACGTCCTTGGCGTAGCCGGTCAGCAGGTGGCCGTAGTGCGGCAGGCCATTGGCGAACGGCGGGCCATCGAAGAACACGAATTCGTTCTGGCTGTGGTCGCCGGAAGGGTTGCGTTCAACGGACTGCTGGAAGGTGTCGTCCTTGTCCCAGTAGTCGAGAACGGTCTCCTCCATGTCGGGGAAGCTGGGGTTCGGCGCGACGTGCGCGGTCTCGCCGCCCTCGCTCGCCTTGGGATATACGTTTTCGCTCACCGTAAATCTCCTGTTAGTACTGTGCACTGGTCCTACAGGAGCGTCATTGATGGCGATTGCCGGGCGCCGACGTGTGCCGGCTGGTTTCACGAATGTCACGTACCGAACCGTGGGCCGATTAGTCAATCGCCTCGCAGCCGGAACCGACTGTGTTCCGCCCGGAACAGCCATGTCTGCCGTTCCTGCCTACGAGGACGATGACGAGCGCTGGTATGCGCTCCGCACCGCGGTACCACCTCGCTTATCGCACCGGTTGCGCCGCTCCGAACTGTTGCACTCGGAGCCGCGAGCCTGCGCGACCGCTTGTGTTCGGCTGTCTCGGGCCGATCCCGTCGGTTCTACTGGGCGATTGCCGCCGTTCTTCCGAAGACTCCCCGCTGATAACGGATCACTG
>JAIJJM010000793.1 GCA_022728415.1 Collinsella sp.
TGGTTTGTGACTGCCGATCCCATGGGCGTCATGCCCGGCTTCTACGACCAGTTTGGCCAAGCTGCCAAGACCACCTTCCCGTCGCGCCAAAAGGGCGAGGCCGCCGAGAAAGAGTCCAAGCAAGAGGATGCGTCCGAGGCCGTTCAAAAGGAGACCGTCTTAACCGACGACCAGCTCTACACAAAGCTCGACGGCCTGTACCAGACCATCGTGTCGTACAGCGACGAGGATCAGATCGGTGAGGTCATCGATTCGTTTAATAACGGCTATCTGCGTACACCGCTCTCCACCCGCCAGGAGCTGTCGCAGAGCGCCTATGCCCTACGCGATCAGATTAAAAAGACCCAGGATGAGCTCAACAACCTCAAGGTTCAAGACGACACGGCCTATGCGGAGGACATCGATCATCTAAAGCAGCTTGCCCAGTGGATGTACGAGCGCGTCGACGTGATCTGCCAGAGCTGGGATATCTCGCTGTCCATTCCCGACGGCGAGTCGCTGAGCGCCCGTCAGAGCGAGATTCTGGCGCCCATTGCGCAAGGCGGCAACAGCGCGCTTAACCAGTACGACGCCAACGTGAGCGCATGGAAGCCGCAGCAGCGCTCGTAATTTGTTGCCCTCCGGCGGCATAACCTGCGTGCGCAATTGATGGAAGCCCGTGCTTATTGCTACAATTCGTACAAATATGCTTTAAACGCACGAGGAAGGAACCACATGTTTGGTTTTAAGAAAGAGCTCTATACGCCCGAGTACCAGCTCGTCGGTGACGAGTGCGCGGTGATCGAGACGTCGAAGGGCACCATCAAGGTCAAGTTTGACGGTGAGGGCGCCCCCATCCATGTGGCGAACTTCTGCGAGCTTTCCACGATGGGCTTCTATGACGGCCTTAAGTTCCATCGCTTTGTGCCCGGCTTTGTGATCCAGGGCGGCGACCCCAATACCCGCGATATGTCCGGCGCCGACGTCGCTGCCGGCCTTGAGGGTCCCGACGGCATGCCTGGCACCGGCGGCCCCGGCTACTGCATCAAGGGCGAGTTCGCCACCAATCCGCGCAATAGCCATGTTGACGGCGCGCTTGCCATGGCCCGCTCCATAGATCCCGATTCCGCGGGCTCGCAGTTTTATTTCTGCCTGGGTGCCCAACACAACCTCGACTCCGGCTATACCGTCTTTGGCACCACGGTCGAGGGCCTCGACGTCATCTCGCAGCTGCGCGCCGGCGACGAGATCGTTCATGCCGAGATCGTTCACGAGTAAAGGGGACTTCCTTGAATAGCCAGCTGATCCAACAGGGCCGCGCCGCTTATCGCGCGGGTGATTTTTCCGCTGCCGCCCAGATGCTTGGCGCGGCAAAGACTCCCGACGAGGTCATGGGTGAGGCCGACCACCTGCGCGGCA
>JAIJJM010000036.1 GCA_022728415.1 Collinsella sp.
GATGGCCGAGCTCGCGGATCACGTCGGCGGCGCAGCGCTCGTATCTGACGTACAGGTCCACGGCCCTGCCGCGCTGCTCCCTGCCGTACCTTGCCATAAGGGGGTTCTCCTCCCGGTCGGGGAGTCCAAGAAAACGTCACCACCTCGAACCCAAAACACCGACTTGACTAAATACACATCTACGACACCAGCGCGAACAGGACCGAGGCCGAAACGGGGCTCAAACGCCTGTGCTCGTGGATGATGCAATCGAGGCTGGAGCCCATGAAGGCCCTCGCCCGACAGCTCCGCCGCCATTGGGACGACATCCTGGCCTACTTCGACCACCGGCGCACCAACGCGGTCCTCAAGGGCCTGAACAGCATCATCCAGAACGTCAAGACCCGCGCGAGGGGCTTCAGGAACATGGACTATTTCAGCACGATGATCTACCTGACCTGCGGCAGACTCGACCTGCGAACCGTCGCCACCTGACCCGCTTTACCCACACCAAACAGCGAAAGGCCAGGAATACTTAGAAAATCTAAGGAAACCTCACCATCCGAGCTGAGACAGGAGAAGAAGAGATGCACCGCTGCAAACGACTATTAGCAAGCATAATCGGACTAGCCTTAATTGCGGGGACAGCCGCCTGTGAGGGAAGCCAAGTAAAGGAAACAACAGAAGCCATCTCCTCTATTGGCAAAGTATCCCTCTCCTCTAAAAAGGCAATTGCGCTAGCAAGACAGAAATACGACACCCTATCCAGCGAAGACAAGCAGAAGGTCAGCAATGCCGGCACCTTGAAAAAGGCTAGCCGAAGATATGAAGGACTTATCAAGGAGCAGAGATGCGTCAAAAATCTGATTGATGCCTTCGACAAGAAAAATTCCGTAATGGAGGAAACAACCGGTTCCGCACAAAACTGGGCCAAGCGGACACTGCAGGCAGTTTCCGACGAAAAAGAAACCCTTTCAAATCACGATGCTTCCGAATTCGTAGACGCCTCGTTCAGGGAATTTCTCAAATCTTACGATTCTTCCCTACAGTCGCAGCAAGACGGTCTTGGCCGTTACCCTGACGACGCAGATGCCTATAACAGCAAATTTATCGATTCCGGGTTGAAGATACAGAACAAGCTGATAACAGAAGAAGCCAAGGAGTACGCGCTCGTAACGCTAGAGCAGACAAGCCAACAATTTCTAGGGAAGGATTCCTTGAGCAAAGCCGTGAAAATTGATACATCCAAGGGCCAAGTGGAAGTCACCGTCGAAGGTTTCGCAATTCGTCCAGAAGACACGGTCGCTTTGCAGCAGTTCGGAGAAGCCGGCGACGATCAAGAATGCGGATACCTCCTGTTGATCGTCAAAAATATTTCTCATCCCGTGTCTGATGACTATTCAGGTCATATAAGATTCGACGAAATCGGAACCATTTCAGACGAAGAAGGCGTTCAGCGCACAAGTTCCGACTCATCTTTGAAATATCCGGGATATGAGTGCGGTGGCGGCGCGGCATTCGGCGTATACCCGGAATCCGACGTACAAATCGGTGAGACGAAACGTATAAGCATCCCTTATGTCGTGAACAAATCCACCAACACTGTTCGAGTCCAAATGAATGATGATTCGTTCCTCATTCTTCCAGTAGGAAGATAGACAATAGGCCAGTCCTCTCGCTCGGGGATCGGCCTTACAACTCTAAGCAAAAGTTTTCTGCTGGTTCTTCGATGCCCTGTCAGCTGAAATTGGCATCAATGCATTAGTCCTCGTCGAAGATGACAGTGAATAATGCCGATGGCATATTGTTGATTAAATTATTCGGCACTCTTGGAATAAAGCTCTCATCAATTCAAACAACGGTAGATGGTGGATCGTCCGACGCCCATCATCGCGGCAATCTGGTCCACCGTCACCGTCTTGGATTTGTACAGACGCCGCACCTCTTTGACCTGCTTCTCGTCAAGTTTGGCGGGTCATCCGCCCTTCCGCCCGCGGGCACGAGCGGCCTCGAGTCCGCGGGCGCGTGCGTTCTCGGATTAAATCACGTTCGAACTGCGCGAGACTGCCGAAGATGTTGAATACGAGCGTGCCTCCTGGAGTGCTCGTATCGATCGACTCGGTCAGGGATCTGAACTGCATTCCCCTCTCGTCGAACGTGGTCATCAGGTCGACCAGGTTCTGCATGCTCCTTCCGAGACGGTCCAGCTTCCACACCACGACCATGTCGCCCTCGCGCAGGAGGTCGAGCATGTGGTCAAGCTCAGGACGATGGGCCTTCGCGCCGGAGGCCACGTCGGTGAAGATCCGGTCGCAGCCGGCTTTTTCGAGTGCGTCCTTCTGCAGGCTGGTGGTCTGGTCGTTGGTGGAGATCCTCGCGTATCCGTAAATCATGCTCGCCATGTGTCCGACCATGCCACTACCCGTCAATGGCATGGAGTTTCGGAACGTTGATTACGGGACGGGTTTCGGAACATTATTCGTCGGAGTGTCGTGGACACGGCGACCGATCCGCCATCCGTTCCGGAAACCTCCGTTTTAGGGAGTGGATCGAACCGCCCACATTGCGAAAAATCTTTCAGCCGGGAGCAGCAGACTAGAAAACATCATGATTCCGGTTATTCAATCGACATGGCTTACCGTTTTATGGCGTGACGGTCACCTCGGCACTGTTGGCATGCCAGTCACGCCAGAGCGTCCTCAGGCAAATGATGCACATATGAGGTCGTTCGAACCGCGGAACGATAGGTCACCCCCGTCCGGAATTCATTTTCGATGACAATGATGCGTTGGCGCAACACCAAGGACGATGGAGCGACGGATCCATGCGACGTTCGAGGAATCTCGTCTCGCCACTTCGGATTTCGGTCGAAGCTATTTGGGAAACACGGCCGCATACCAAACATGTACATGGAACATGTACGTCACATCAGAATCCGAAAACAAGCAAATTTCCCGACATCACCCTCAACCGAGGTGGAAACACGCGGAGAGAATGGCTATATGGAGCCAATTCTGCAGTCTTGAAAAGAAATATGTTATCCGGTTGACATATCGTTCGTTCGCAAGTATCATGAGAATCGTCAACGATGAACAGAGGAGATTCCAAACAAAGGTTATACGTTTAACGTTAACTTGTAGATTTATTCTTTTACGCTCGGACATTGCTGTGCGGCATAAAAGAATGTTAATCGGTTGAAATATCCCTTGTCCACGGAGACACAGGAGGAAATGCCTGTTTTGCGGGCATTGAATGGCGAAGGAGCATCATGAAAAAGAACGCGTTAATGACAGTGTTGTCGGCGACGGCGGCCGCGACGATGATCGTCGGAATGCTTGCCGGATGCGGAGGGAAAACCAGTGCCACGAAGGACGCCGACGGCGCCACCGTGATCAAATTCGGCATCAATGTGGCGAACCCGGCCAAGCAGGAGCCGGCAACGAACGCGATCGTCGAGGCCTTCAATAAAGAGAACAAAGGAAAATACAAAGTACAGTTCGAGGCGGCCGACACCGAATCGCATAACAAGAACATGAAACTGGAGGCGTCCGACGGAACGCTTCCCCAGGTGTTCTGGGTCGAGGGAAGCCAGGTCACCGGTTTCAACGAATCCGGGGTCCTGTTGGACCTCAAGGACTTCCTGAAGCAGAATCCGAATGTCAAAAAGGCCTTGAACGGTTCCGAGAAAGCGTTCCAGGACGACTCCGGGGTCCAGTACGGGCTGCCGTACCAGAGCAACGTGCAGGGCATTTTCTACAACAAGGAGTTGTTCGACAAGGCCGGTGTGGAATATCCGAACGACGACACGACATATGACGAGTTCATCCAGATGGTCGACAAGCTGAAGGCAAGCGGCGTCACCCCACTGGCCATCGGCAGCAAGAACAGTTCCTTCGCCATGTGGGAATTCAATCTGTGGCTGGCCAGATATGGATGGTCCGATTCCGTTCAGGACATCCTGAACGGAAAGCAGAAGTTCAACAATCCCGAATTGGTCAAGGCGTTCTCCAAGATACAGGGCCTGTCGAAAGCCGGAGCGTTCCCCGAGAACATGTCGACCATCGAGTACTTCGACGCGAAGCAGCAGTTCGATACCGGCAAGGCCGCAATGTTCGGCAGCGGCCAATGGGATTGCGCGGAGTTCGACAAGAATCTCGGAGACAAAATCGGATTCTGGTGGGGGCCGACCTTCAAGGATTCGAAAGCCGACCAGAAGCTCGACATGAAGGTCCCGTCCGCTCCGATTGCGGTGAGCGCTTCCGTGTCCGACAATGAAGATATCAAAAACGCGACTTATGCGTTCCTGAAGTTCTACTACAGCAAGGACGCAGCCGAACTGTCGTACGAAAACTCCATGTTCCCCGCGACTTCCTACGTCGGCCTCACCCCGGACTCCAAGCAATATTCGATGTCCGCCATGGCCGACGCCCTGTCCAACGGATACGAGTCGCCCGTCGCGGCACCTGACCTGACCGTCCCGTCCGCGGTCCAGCAGTCTCTGTACGACGGCCTGTTCGGAGTTATGCAGGGCACCTACACGCCACAGCAGGCCCTCACGAAAATGGATGAGGCCCTTGCGAACAGCAAGTGATTCGCCGGCCATCAATTAAATCAGCCAGCTGGGCTGGACCAGACACAAGAATCGCCCATCCGGCCCAGCGACAATTGAAATTGAAAACAGAAAGTGTATTAGTATGCGTTGGCTCAGTAAGACACGCTATAAAATAGGCTTCTTGGTCCCGACACTCCTCGTCTATGTCGTGTTCATCATCCTGCCTATTTTCATCGCCATTGGCTACAGCTTCACCAGATATTCCGGCATCGGAAAAGCACGCTTCATCGGGCTGGATAATTACAAAAGGCTGTTCCACGATCAATTGTTCTGGAAATCACTGCAGAACACCGCGATAATCTTCGTATTGGCTTCGGTGCTGCTGCTCGTGCTCTCGTTCCTGCTCGCGCTTCTACTCAACAACAAGCTAAAGTTCGCGGACACCTCCAAGGCACTGGTCTTCTCCCCCGCGATCATCGCCCCCATCATCGTCGGCATCATCTGGGTCTACATCCTGGATCCGAAGATCGGCGTGATCAATAACATACTGCGTTCAATCGGCGCCGGATCGCTGGCGAAGCAATGGATCGGCGGCACCGTCCTTTCTCCATACAGCATGGCGATCATCTATTTCTGGCAGCAGCTCGGATACCTTACCACCATCTTCATCGCCGGACTCAAGATGATCCCGGAGGAGGTTCTCGAAGCGGTGAAGGTCGATGGCGCGAACGCGGTGCAGCGTGTCTTCTACGTGATCATCCCCATGATGCGTTCGTCCATCTCCACGGTGATTGTGCTGATCATCACCGGAATATTCAAAATCTTCGAAATCGTGCAGCAGACCACCGGCGGCGGTCCGAACCATATGTCCGAGACGCTGGTCACGTACAGCTACTCGATGACATTCCAAAGCAGTGAATACGGATACGGCATGTCCATCGCCACGGTCACGTTCCTGATTTCACTGGGTATCACTGGCATCTATTTCCTCTTCAGCAAGGAAAGGGGCTGAACCCATGCTATCCAAGAAGACAAAGACGGTTTTCTACGTGCTAATGGCGTTGATTACGCTAATCATGGTTTTCCCGTTCTTGTGGATGCTCATGATGTCCTTCAAGAGCAATTCCGAGATCATGTCGAATCCTCTGGCATGGCCCAAGGCGCTGGATTTTTCGAACTACGCCAACGCGCTGCACACGTTGAATTATCCGAGACTGTACGCGAACACGTTCATCGTATGTGCGATCTCGATCGTCATCGAGCTGACGATCACCTTCCTCAGTTCTTTTGCTCTGGCGAGGATGACGTACAAGCGCCCGGGTCTCTCCAAGGCAGTCTACGCCTTCCTGATCACCGGCCTATGCGTCTCGCCGTTCATTCTCCTGTTCCCGGTCTACAAGATCAACCTGTTCTTCGGCCTGAAAGAGCAATTCGCGCTCATATTCCCGTATGTGGCATCCTCCATTTCCTTCAACACACTGCTTTTCGTCGGCTATCTGAAGGCCCTGCCCGTCGAGATCGACGAAGCGGCCGTCATCGACGGATGCTCCATATGGGATCTGATGATCAAAATCATCCTGCCGATGACAAAACCCGTCATCGCGACGGTGGTCATCTTCAACGTCCTCTACATCTGGAACGAGTACCCGTTCGCATCCGTCATGCTGAGGCAGCAAAGCGCATACACCCTGTCGATGGGCGCGTCCTTCTTCAAGGGAACATACACGGTTGATTACGGCGGCATCGTCGCCTCGAGCGTGATGATCATAATCCCCGAGCTTATCTTCTACGGGCTGTTCCAGAAGAAGATCGTCGGCGGCATGGTCGCCGGCGCAGTCAAGGGCTAATAAAAACCAATAAAACAAAGGAGATTACCATGAGTGAAATTACCGGTCTTTTCAAAGACCTCACCGAGATTAAGCACGCCCGGAACGGACGGCTCGCGAGCTGGGACCAACGAGGGAAGAACCAGGACTACTGGGAGATCCCCGCCGGCGAGAGCATCACGCTGGGCGAAATCGAAGGCCCCGGCTGCATCACGCACATGTGGATGACCTCCTCGTGCCGCAAGGTCGTGGCGCCAAGCATCCTCGATCCGGTGCTCAACGCCTCGGCCGCTCCGGTCATGGAGATCCACCCGGCGCTTGGCGTCATTTGGGACGCCTACGACCCGTTCTACTACCGCAAGGCATTGATCAAAATCACCTGGGACGATCAGGACGTTCCGAGCGTGCTGGCGCCGCTCGGTGACTTCTTCTGCATCGGCAACAGCTATCCGGGCAACTTCTCCTCGATGCCGTTTAATGTGTCACTCAAGCCCGAAGAAGCCGGAAAATACGGCGCTCCGTGCTCCGTGTCCTGCTACTTCCCCATGCCCTTCAACAAGAAGGCGAAGATCGAGATCATCAACGAGAACGAGCTGCCATTTATTCTGTACTTCAACATCGATTACGAAATGTACGACAAGCCGCTTCCGGAAGACACCGCCTACTTCCACGCGGCTTGGCATCGCGAGAACCCATGCAACGGCTGGGGGCCGGACCTGCAGGTGAATTCGCCCGAGGTCAACAACGTCACCAACTTCAAGGGCGAGAACAACTACACGATACTCGATGTCGAGGGCAAGGGGCATTACGTGGGATGCAACCTCACCGTGAAGCATTTCCAAGGAAGCTGGTGGGGCGAAGGCAACGACATGTTCTTCATCGACGGCGAGGAATACCCGAGCCTTAACGGCACCGGCACCGAAGACTACTTCAACCACGCATGGGGAATGCAACGCAACGCGTATCCGTTCTTCGGGACCATCGTCCACGAGGGGGATACGGATGGATTCCAGGTCTCGTACCGTTGGCACATCACCGATCCGGTCCGCTTCAACAAGCATCTGAAGGTGACCATCGAGCACGGCCACGCGAACCAGCTGTCCGACGATTGGAGCTCGACAGCGTATTGGTATCAGGCGTTGCCGACGGCAACGCCCATCACCATCGCGCCCGTCGAGGACCGTCTGCCGGTAGTCCCGCAGCCTCCGGAGCGGAAACTGGTCCCGCCGGCCTTCACCGACGAGCAGAAGGCCGCCCGCGAATCCTACGAAAAGCGTTGGAAGGAATACAAGCCGCTTCGCGACGAGCAATTCAGAATCAAGGAGGACAAGGCAAGGCGCGAATCCAAGCTGAACACGGAATTCGCCAAGAAGCTGCGCGCACGGTTCGATTCGGAGCAGAACGATGAGTGAGAAAATCATGCAGGCCGCGATCGAGCGGGCGGAAAGATGCATCGCGGAGAAAGCCCCGACGGTATCCTCGGCGCCAAGCCGTCAAAGATACCATTTCATGGGCCCCTGCGGATGGATCAACGATCCGAACGGCCTGATCTATTTCAAGGGGAAATACCACTTCTTCTACCAGTTCAACCCTTATAGCGGCTTCTGGTCGCAAATGCACTGGGGGCATGCGGTCAGCGATGACCTGATGCATTGGGAGCAGCTGCCCGTCGCGCTTGCGCCGAGCGAAAGCTATGACGACCACCCGCAGGGAGGATGCTTCTCCGGCAGCGCGATCGAAAAGGACGGGAAGCTGTATCTGATCTATACGGGCACCGCCAACAACGGCAACGGCTTCGAGCAGACGCAGAACGTCGCCGTAAGCGAGGACGGGATTCATTTCAAAAAGTATGAGGGCAATCCCGTCATCGAACCACCCAGCGGCATCCCGCATGATTTCTTCCGCGATCCCAAGGTCTGGGAACACGATGGGACCTATTACCTGGTATGCGGCGCCCAACGCGACGGAAAAGCACAAGCCCTGCTGTATCACTCGCCGGATCTGCTGCATTGGGATTTCTTCAATGTCCTGTTCGAATCACGCGGCGAATGGGGATACATGTGGGAATGCCCCGATTTCTTCCCGCTTGGGGATAAATGGGTGTTCCTCTGCTCCCCCATGGGCGCCGGCGAAAGGACCACGGTCTATTTCGTGGGTGATTTCGATTATCGGACGGGAAGCTTCACCTATACCGTCACGGGAGAGGCTGACTGGGGATTCGATTTCTACGCCCCCCAGACGTTCCTGGACCATCGGAACCGCCGCATCATGGTCGGATGGGCCAATGAATGGGATTGGATGCCGTTCTGGAAAGACTGGGGCCCGACTTGGAGGGAAGGCTGGTGCGGCTCCTTCGCCATTCCGCGAGAGATCCGCCTGAATGACGGCCTGACCCTATCTGCGACACCGGTTTCCGAAGTGAAGCTGCTATACGGCGAAAAGGCGCCCATCCCGAGCGAGCTCGAAGTCGGAGAAGAGCCGACATCCATTCAGGTCGGAGATGGCGTGGCCTACGAATTGGCCTTCGACATCGACCTGACGAAGACCGACGCGAGCAGTCTCACGCTGAAACTAAGGCAGCATGACGACCACGCGCTGACCGTCACGTTCGATTTCCCGGCCGCGCAGCTGCGTGTCGACCGGAACAACGCGGATGGGTGGAGCAAAGGCACGTCCCGCAGCCCCCTCCCGCTTCACGGGAAGGAACGGCTTGACGTGGTCGTGCTCAGTGACCAAAGCTCTGTGGAGATATTTGTCGATGGCGGACGTATTGTTCATTCAATGAACGTATTCGCGGGCAATGACCACAACGGCATCTCCTTCGCTTCTTCCGAGGGAGGCGCCTCAATCCGCGATCTGATCGGACACGGGTTGAACTCGGTCTGAATCGCTTGGCCGGACTAAAGGTATATGGGCTAAACAATATATAATGTTTAGCCCATATACTGCGTCGTGGCGTGATTGAATAAGGAGCTTTCTCATGGTGACGATTACTGATGTGGCACAAGCCGCTGGAGTCTCCAAAAACACCGTTTCGCGCTACCTCAACCAGCGTGGATACATATCGGACAAGACAAGAGCCGCGATACAAGCGGCCATCGACGAGCTACACTACCAGCCCAACCAGATTGCGCGGAGCCTGTACACGCACAAGACCAATCTGATCGGTCTTGTCATACCCGACGTGGAGCATCCCTTCTTCTCGGCCATAACCGCCCAGATAGAAGACGAGCTGGACGCCCGTGGGTACAAGATGATCCTCTGCAACACGCTGCATTCCTCCAAAAAGGAACGCAAATACCTCGATCTGCTGATCGCCAACAAGGTCGACGGAATCATCATAGGTTCGCATTCCATCGACATCAATTACTCCGATATAGATGCGCCGATCGTCGCATTGGACCGCAATCTGTCCGAAGACATACCCGTCGTCGCCGCCGACCATGCCAAAGGCGGCGAAATCGCCGCGGACGCCTTCATCGAACACGGCTGCCACAAGGTGATCCAGCTGGTGTCTTCCGGATACGTCAAAACACCTTCAAGCAAACGGCATGAGGTCTTCACGAAAAGGATGTGCGAGGCAGGCATCACCTGCATCGTGCAGGAACTTCAGCTGAACCAGTTCGAATTCCAAACCTATCTGAAAACAGCGGACGAGATCCTAGATTCATATCCCGGCCTGGACGGTGTTTTCTCGGCCGATCCGGTCACCGCCGCCATCCAGAGGCAGGCCCTTGCGCGAGGAATGAGGATCCCGGATGACATCTTCATGTTCGGATACGACGGCACGTTCCTTGCCGAGGCCGTTTTCCCGCCATTGCCTACGGTCGCGCAGCCATATGACCAAATAGCCAAGACCGTGGTCGACGTGCTCATGAAGAAAATAAACGGCGAGAAACTGGAGAAAATGTCCTACATCATTCCGATATCGGGCAGGAACATGCCCGCCGTCTCCAACTAACACTGATCGGGCGTCGTGCGCCTTCGAAGCCATCATTACCGTCAGGGGAACCAAGGCGTACCGGTCATGCCCGGTTCCCCGAGCCGGAATCTGGGCATGGCCCTCCCTCGGCCGGCCGGATCCCCGGGGCCGCGTCCAACTCTTTTCCCGGCAATCCGATCACGTCACGCCCGATCTCGGACCAGACGCCCGCCCCGCGCGGACGGCGTGATGAGGAACACTTGTATTTAGATGCTCCTATACATTGTCGAGTGTTTGGGTGTGTTGTTTCGGTTCGGTTATCGAGTTGATCCATTGGATGGCCCGTCGTCCGGGTCGGGCGGGTCGCCCTGCGCGATCCGTCTGGCCAGTGCGAGCAGGCTGGCCTCGTCCGGGGTCCTGCCGTCCTCCGCGATCGCCGTCATGGCCCGGACCGCGTTCCCGAACCCGCTCGCCACGCCGGCCCTGTGCAGGAGCGTCAGCTCGCGTCGTCTCGCCCTGGGATCCAGGGCGTCGAGGTGGGCGGCGAGCCCGTCGGGAAGCTCGCCGCGCAGGGGCGACTCGCCCCACGCGTTGGGTTTGCGGGC
>JAIJJM010000794.1 GCA_022728415.1 Collinsella sp.
CCCCCCGTCCCAGGCGTTTGCCTAACGACTCCAGGCGGTTGGCGTGTGTCAGCAACGAACGTGTTTCGGCAAGGAATGTCTGTCCATCAGCGGTCAGGCGAATGCGCTGCTGATTACGCTCAAACAGCGTCAGCCCCAGCCGTTCTTCCAGTTGTGCAATCTGGCGGCTCAGCGGTGATTGCGAGATATGTAATCGCTCGGCTGCGCGTCCCACGTGCTCTTCTTCTGCGACCACCACGAAGTACTTCAGTTGGCGTAAATCAATCATGTTAGACCTCAAAGGACTTAAGTCAGACGAATTATGTCCTATCAAGTCACAACCTCGCAAGGTATTGTGATCCACGTCACAGGGCGATAGCAAAAAAACGCCCTAACCCAAACCGAATAATTGAGGACATCTTATGAGCATCAAAAATTTACTTCCCGGCAAAATTGGCTTAGGTGGCGCACCACTCGGCAACATGTTCCGTGCCATTCCGGAAGACGAGGCCCACGCCACCGTGAGCGAAGCCTGGAACCTGGGCGTGCGTTACTTTGATACCGCGCCGCTGTATGGCTCTGGCCTTTCTGAAATCCGCATGGGTGAAGCGCTGTCTCAGTATCCACGCGATGAATACGTTCTGAGCAGCAAAGTCGGTCGCATCATGCTGGACGAAATGGAAGATCCGGCAAAACGTGATTTCGGTGAAAAAGGTGGCCTGTTCGAACACGGCCTGAAAAACAAAATTCTGAATGACTACTCTGCTGACGCCACGCTGCGCTCGATTGAAGACAGCCTGAAACGCCTGAAAACAGACCGTCTGGATATTGTCTGGATCCACGACCCGGCACAGGACTTCTACGGTGACAGCTGGCTGGAACAGTTCAACATAGCCCGTACCGGTGCGTTTCGTGCGCTGACGCGTTTGCGTGACGAAGGTGTGATTAAAGCCTGGGGACTGGGTGTGAATCGCGTCGAACCTTGCGAACTGACGCTGGCGCTGGACGAACCGAAGCCGGATGCGTTCCTGCTGGCGGGGCGTTATTCCCTGCTGGATCACGAACGTGCGCTGCAACGCCTGATGCCAGAAGCACTGGAACAGAACGTGGATATTGTTGTGGGCGGTCCGTACAGCTCTGGCGTACTGGCAGGCGGCGAGCACTTTGAATATCAGAAAGCTTCTGCGGCCATCCAGCAGAAAGTGGCGCAAATTAACACCATTGCCACACGTTTCAATGTGAACGTTAAAGCAGCTGCGCTGCAGTTCGCGCTGGCAAACCCGGCCGTTGCGGCGGTTATTCCTGGCTCCAGCCGTCCTGGCCGTATGGCAGAAGATCTGGCTGCACTGAATGCGCCTGTTCCGGCTGAATTCTGGGCAGAAATGCGCCGTCAAAATCTGGTTGCGGAAAACGCTCCG
>JAIJJM010000795.1 GCA_022728415.1 Collinsella sp.
GTTCTCAGTTTCGGCCGACGACCCGGCCGTGAAGGCGCTGATTGACACCTATAACGAATTTACGGGCAAGCGTGCCGAGCCCTTCACCATGGGCGGTGGCACGTACGCACGCAACTTTGCCCGCGCCGTGTCGTTTGGCCCCGAGGAGACCGGCCTTGAGCTGCCCGCGTGGGGAGGCCAGATGCACGGCCCCAACGAGTGTGCCAACGAGGACCAGCTTAAACAGGCGCTCAGGATCTACATCGTGGCAATCCTTCGTCTAAACGAACTCGAGCTTTAGGGCTTCCCCAGGCACCTGGGAAACCCCTATATCCTGCTTGGATACAAACTTGCATTACGAGCCCGGTGCTTTTGCCCGGGCTTTTTGCGTCCCCAAATGCCGGCAGATTGACTTTGCCAAAACATCGGCGTTGGTGGGGTAGTTATTGGGGACGTTCTTAAATGACTAGTCAAACAAGAACGTCCCCAACGACTAGTCGTTTAAGAACGTCCCCAATGACTACTTTCCTCTGGTGTAAAAGGTGCGCCATGTTCGGCGCTGGATTGTTATTCGTTTGTAAAGGCTGGGCCGCGCTTGCGGTAAGGGTCTATCAAATACCCGTAAGAAACCGCAGTTGGCGCGGGCGCTGACCGATCGGGGCCGTATCGTTCCTAACAGCAAAGCGGGCAGGGTGCCCGCGAGTCGCATGTACGAAAGGAAGATCATGCTCGATCAGGCTTATTCTCGTCGTCAGTTCCTCGGCCTCGCTGGTGGTCTTGCCAGCATCGTCGGTCTCGGTCTCGTTGGTTGCGGCGGCTCCGGTGCATCCGACGCCGCCGACAAGGGTAGCGCCGCTGCTGCCAAGTCCGTCTCCGGCGAGGTGACCTACGACGGTGCCTCCTCGTTCCAGGCTCTCGTCGAGGCCGCTGCCGAGAAGTTCATGGACGCCAACCCCGACGTCTCCATCTCCGGTTCGGGCAACGGTTCGGGCAAGGGCCTGACCGCTGTTGCCGCCGGCACCGTCACCATCGGTAACTCCGACGTCTTCGCCGAGAGCAAGCTCGAGGCCGATCAGGTCAAGAACCTCGTCGACCACGAGGTCGCCGTCGTGGGCATGGGCCCCGTCGTCTCCAAGAACGTCAAGGTCGACGACCTGTCCCTCGAGCAGCTCAAGGGCATCTTCTCCGGCCAGATCACCAACTGGAAGGAGGTCGGCGGCGACGACGCCACCATCGTCGTCCTCAACCGCAAGGCCGGCTCCGGCACCCGCGACGGCTTCGAGTCCATCACCGGCACCAAGGACGCCTGCAAGTACCAGAATGAGCTGACCTCCACCGGCGAGGTGATCGCCGCCCTGGGCTACGACCCGGAGCGGGACGTGGACAACCCGGCGGACTCGGTGTTCTGCGCCCACGG
>JAIJJM010000037.1 GCA_022728415.1 Collinsella sp.
GGGCGCCGTTCTGGTGGTGTATGGCGGCGGATCGATTAAACGCAACGGTGCCTATGACGATGTGATGGCTGCGCTGGCAGGAACCGGGCGCAAAATCATCGAGCTGCCCGGCGTTACGCCGAACCCGCGATTGGACAAAGCGCTGGAAGGCGTACGACTGGTCAAGGAGCATGGCGTCGGCCTGATTCTGGCCGTTGGCGGTGGCTCGGTAATCGACTGCGCGAAATTTATTTCGTTGGGTTCCGGCATCGGTGACGATGAGGATTTGTGGGATGACTACATCGAAACCGGCAAACCGGCACCTGAAGGGCTGATTCCGGTTGGCGTGGTGCTCACCACCGCGGCAACGGGCTCGGAAATGGGAGATGCGGCCGTGCTCACCAATTGGGAACGTAACCGCAAGCTCGGCTATACGTCGTTCCCGCTGATGCCCAGGTTCTCCGTGCTGGATCCAAGCTACCTGATGACATTGCCCGCCGAACAGACGGTGTATGGCTTCGAGGACATGTTCTGCCACACGTGTGAGCAGTATTTCTCCTATCCGGTGGACGACAACCTTTCCGACGAAATCGCCGAGGGAATCCAACGTCATATTCTGCGTTCGTGGCGAGCGTGCTTGTCCGATCCGAAAGATTATGAGGCTCGCTCCAATGCAATGTGGGATTCCACGTTGGCTCTGAACCGCATTATCTCGCGCGGCAAGGAAGAGGATTGGGTGACGCACGGCATCGAGCACGCGCTGTCCGCATACACCGATATCGCTCACGGTGCTGGTCTGGCTGTGGTCCACCCGCATTGGATGGCATACGTGTATTTGGTCAACGATGAGGTGACGGCTCGCTTTGCCCGCTGGGCGGTCGACGTGTGGGGTGTGACGCCCACCGGCAAAACCGATCGCACGGTGGCCGAGGAAGGCATTGATCGCTATGTCGATTTCCTGCGTCGCGTAGGTGCGCCGCTGACTCTTTCTGAGGCCGGCGTGCCCGACGATCCCGCCTCTCTCGACAAGTACGCCGATCATGCCGGTGAGGCCGGCGGCTCATTCGTGCAGATTCACTGTGACGATGCCCGAGCGATTCTCGAGGCATGCAAGGAACCGGTGTCGTTCTGACGGTTGGACTAATCCCGTGATTTGAGCCGCCGCGTGCTGTCCCGCACCACCAAAGACGTAGAAAGAACCACGCGCTTCTGAATCTTGCGTCCTTCATTGGTATCGATGACCATGCGGGCTGCAGTGGCGGCCATGTCTTGCAATGGCTGGCGGACCGTGGTCAACGCCGGGCCCATGTACGCGGCGGTCTGTATATCGTCGAATCCGATAACGGACAGATCTTCGGGGATACGGATTTTCAGTTGACGGGCCGCCTCGTAAACGCCCATGGCCTGTAGGTCATTGCCTGCAAAGATGGCGGTCGGGCGACTTTGTTCGTCTTCAAGTAACGCCATGGCTCCTTCGTAACCGCCTGGCGTGGTGAAATCGCCTTCGGTGATGAGTTCGGGAGAGGTGGGGATATTGCGTTCGGCGAGGGCCGCCGAATAGCCGTCAAGCCGGGCACGTGAGCAGAGCATTTCATCCGGTCCGGTGATGATGCCGATGCGCTTGTGGCCGAGTTCCAGCAGATGACGGGTGGCGATGACGCCGCCCATCCAGTTGTCCGCCTGTACGGAGAGATCATCTAATGCCGGATTGCCGGAAGGGTCGAAGACGACGAAAGGAATGCCGTGTGATTGGAACATGCTGCGTTCCTTGTCCGTCAAGTTGGAGAACACCAGAATAGCGCCAATGGGCTGGCGGTCAATGATGCCTTCAACCCAGGAAGAGTCGGGGTGCTGCCGGTCGCCACTTTCCGCAACCATGACATTGATGTTGTGCGGCTTGGCCTCCGTGATGATGCCCCTGAGCACCTCCAGCGCCCAAATGGTCTCAAAATCCCGAAATACCACCTCGATGGTGCGTTGTTTACGGGAGGGGGAGACGCGGCGAATGTAGCCGTTGTCTTTCAGGGCTTTGTCAATGGCCTGCCGGGCCGCCTCCGAAATATCCGCCTTGCCGTTCAGGGCTTTGGACACGGTGGCCAGTGAGTAGCCAGTCTGTTTGGCGATGTCTGCAAGTTTGACCTTGTTCTCGCCGTTGCTTTTGCGCTGTTCTGCCGACGCCATCATTGACCGCCTTCATCAGAGAATGTTGGTATCAGTATATTCGAAACTTTCGTAAAGTCAATTTGACGATAAAGAATGGTATGTATAGATAAAAAAGGTTGGAATTTCAACGATTTTGATAGTAAAAAAGCCGATATAAATTTCGTTTGACCGTCAAACTAAGGCTCTTTATGATAAAGGTATCGAAAACGTAAAGCGAGTTTTCGATAAAGTTAAAGAAGGTTGATGGAATAGGTGAAACGGCGAGGTTTCACTGAAAACATCATTAATTACCAGCTGTTAGATATGTAACTGGCTGATATACCTTTCGAAACTTTCGTAAATCGCGGATCGGTTTCATGCTGGTCAAGAACAATAAGGAGACGACAATGAAGTTCAAGTCCGTGGCCGCCGCACTTCTGGCGGCGGTAACCTGTGTCAGCATGGCCGCTTGCGGGAGCGGCAGCGACACGAACGCCGATGGCAAGGTGGAAATCACCATGTGGCACAACTCCACCACTGGCGACGGCAAGGCATACTGGGAATCCGCCGCCAAGGCGTTCGAGAAGGAAAACCCGAACGTTACCATCAAGATCGAAGCCATTCAGAACGAGGATATGGACGGCAAGCTGCAGACCGCTCTGCAGGACCCGAATTCCGCCCCCGATATCTTTATGGCGCGTGGTGGCCAGAAGCTACGTGATGTGGTCGAAGCTGGGCAAGCCATGGACCTGACCGACAAGATCTCCGACACCGTCAAGAACCAGATGGCCACTGCTGAAGCCACCGGCACCATCGATGGCAAGATCTACAGCGTGCAGCAGTCAGTGCTTCCCGGCGGCATCTGGTATTCCAAGGATCTGTTCGAGAAGGCCGGTATTACTGAAACTCCGAAGACCTGGGATGAGTTCAAGACCGTGGTGCAGAAGCTGAAGGACGCCGGCATCACGCCGATTGCCGTAGGCGGTAAGGACGCCTGGCCGGCCGCCCACTGGTGGTACTGGTTCGCACTGCGCGAATGCTCTGCTGACACCTTCGACAAGGCCCAGTCCGATAAGGACTTCAGCGATAAGTGCTGGACCCGTACCGGTGATGATGTGCAGGCGCTGCTCGACCTCGATGCCTTCAACGATGGCTTCCTGACCACTCCGGCCCAGCAGGGCGCAAGCTCCTCCGCCGGCCTGCTCGCCAACCACATGGCAGCTATGGAACTCATGGGCGGCTGGGAGCCCGGCGTGATCAAGGACCTGACTCCGGACAAGAAGGACATGGCCGACCTCGGCTACTTCGCATTCCCGACCATGGACGGTGGCGAAGGCGATCCAACTGCCATCATGGGTGGTTCCGATGGCATGGCCGTGGGCGAGTGGGCGCCTGAAGAGGCTGTGGACTTCCTCAACTTCGTCTCCGAGAAGGAATGGCAGGAGAAGTACGCTGAGGCGTTCTCCACCATCCCGGCCAACAAGGAAGCCCAGGATGTGGTGACCAACGAGGCTCTGAAGCAGGTGCTGACCGTCTACAACGACGCATCCTCCGTGTCCATGTGGCTCGACACCGTGTTCGGTCAGAACATCGGCAACGCACTCAACGAAGGTGTGGTCAACATGATGGCCGGTCAAGGTTCCGCCCAAGACATCGTCAAGGGTGTTGAAACCGCTGCGGCCAAGGGCTGATTCGCTCTGACCCGACCGTAATTCCCGGGCTGCGCGAATGCTTGCACAGCAACAACCGCGGCCCAATTTGTTTTCTTAGGAAGGCCTCAACAATGTCAGTTTCAGCAGGCGCGAGGGTACAGCGCCGCACGTCGGGCTTAAGCGACAAGGCTCGCAAACGTATCGAAATCACCATCCTTTCGCTTCCTGCCCTGATCATGTTTCTCGGATTCGTCATCCTGCCGGTGTTCATGGCCGGCTACTACGGATTCTTCAAGTGGAAGGGCTATGGCAAGCCCACCGTCAACGGCCAGTTCATCGGTTTTGAAAACTACAAGATCATTCTGACCGACCCGAACTTCCAGCAGGCATTGGGGCACACGCTATTCGTGGTCGTCGCTTCGCTCGTCATCCAGGGGCCGCTGGCCATCCTCTTCGCCCTGCTGCTCAACCAGAGATTCAAGGGCCGCGCACTGATTCGTACCCTGATTTTCGTGCCGTACGTCGTTTCCGAAGTCATCGTTGGCACCGGCTGGGGCCTCATCCTCCAGACCACAGGCGCATTGAATGCGCTACTCAAGAAAATAGGACTTGGCGGGGCGGACTGGATCTCCGATCCGAAAATCGCCATCTGGACATTGATGTTCATCATTTCGTGGAAGTACATCGGCTTCGCCGTCATCCTGATGATTGCCGGCATGCAGTCGATTCCCGAAGACCTCTATGAAGCCGCGAAAGTGGATGGTGCTGGATTCTGGCGTCAGCAGTGGAGCATCACCCTGCCACTGCTCGGCCCCACCATTCGTATCTGGGCATTCATGTCGATTATCGGTTCTCTCCAGCTGTTCGACTTGGTCTACATCATCTGGGGTCAGTACGTGTCGTCTACCGCAGGAACGTCCACCATGGCAACCTACATGGTGCGCGAAGGTCGACTCGCCAACAACTATGGTTACGGTTCCGCCGTGGCCGTGGTGATTTTCATCATCTCGCTGGTCATTGCCTTGACCTACCAGCGGTTCGTGCTTAACCGAGATCTCGAAGGTGCGCTCACTGACGAGAGGGATGCCAAGCGTCGTGCCAAGCGTACGGCGAAGGAAGCGGCCAAGCTTGCCAAGGTCAATGGCAATGCCGCAGCAGTTGCAAATGAGGTGGTTTCACAATGACGACCGCAGTCTCCCCGTCCGTAGGCAAGGGCAAGAACAAGACCTATGATCCGTATACACTGAGAAAATCCGCAAAGACCCCGTGGGGCAACCCGGTCGTCTACTTCTTCTCACTGCTGCTTGTGGCGCTGTGCGTTGGCCCGGTGCTGTACATCATTATCGGCGGCTTCCGCACCAATTCGCAGATTACGAGGGACCCGGCCGGCTGGCCCGATCCATGGAACTTTGAGAATTACAAGACGGTGTTCACTTCGAACATCTTCTGGTCGGAACTCGTCAACTCCCTGATCGTCTCCATTGGCACAATGGTGGGCGTTGTGGTGCTGGCCTTGATGGTGAGCTTCGTCATTGCCCGATACGAGTTCAAATTCAACAAACTGCTGTACTCGCTGTTTGCCGCCGGCATGATGTTCCCCATCACCGTGGCCATCACCCCGTTGTATCTGCTGCTGCGCAATCTGCACCTGATCAACTCGCATCTGGGCATTATCCTGCCCCAGATAGCATTCGGCCTGCCACAGGCCATCATCATCCTGGTGCCATTCCTCAAGTCCATTCCTAAGGAACTGGAAGAAGCGGCAGAGCTGGACGGCTGTTCTCGCATCGGCTTCTTCGGCCGTATGGTGCTGCCGTTGAGCTGGCCCGGCGTGGCCACCGTCGGCATCCTGAGCTTCGTGAGCAGCTGGAACGCCTACATGCTGCCGCTGTTCCTGCTCAACGATTCCAGCAAGTACACCTTGCCGCTCGGCGTGCAGATGTTCAGCTCCCAGCATTCGGTCGATACCGCTCAGGTACTGGCCTTCACCTCGCTGTCGATGATCCCCGCGCTGATCTGCTTCACCATTTTCCAGAAGAAGATCGTTGGCGGCCTGACCGGTGCTGTCAAGGGCTAGTCGCAGCAACCATAACCGTGCCGTGGAAAGGTACATGGCTCTTTGGGCCGATTCCTTTCAACCTCTTCCTTTCCTCCTTTCCACGGCCCCTTTCTTTTCAATGAGGAGAAGACCATGAAGATCTCCAATCCCGTACTCCCCGGGTTCGATGCGGACCCCTCGATGATTCGCGTCGGCGACACCTACTACATCGCAAATTCCACATTTGACTGGTGGCCGGGAGTCCGTTTGCATGAATCCCGCGACATGGTTCACTGGAATCTGCTGCCCGGGCCCTTAAACCGCGTTTCCCAGCTGGATATGAAGGGCAATCCCTCCGGTGGCGGCATCTGGGCACCGGACCTGTCTTATGCGGACGGCAAATTCTGGCTTATCTACACCGACGTGAAAATCGTCAACGGCGCGTTCAAGGATTGCGCGAACTATCTGGTTACCGCCGACGACATTCGTGGTCCGTGGAGCGATCCGATTCGGGTCAATGGCGTCGGATTCGACGCCAGCCTATTCCATGATACCGATGGACGCAAGTATCTGGTGCAGCAAACCTGGGACTTCCGTGAATATCATCATCCGTTCGACGGCATCACCTTGACTGAATTCGATGTCAAAACCATGCAATTGAAGCCGGAAACAGCCCGCACCATCTGGCGCGGCACCGATGTGAAATTGGTCGAAGGACCGCACCTCTACGCCATCAATGGCTGGTACTACCTGTTTTGTGCGGAAGGCGGCACCCAATACGAGCATCAGGAGTCCGTGGCCCGTTCGCGTACCTTGGGTGAGCTTTCATTCGAAAGCATGCCGAGCAATCCGTTCCTCTCCAACTTCGATACCCCCGGCACCTACCTGCAAAAACAGGGGCATGGGGCGCTCGTGGATACGCCTAGCGGCGAATGGTATTACGCTTCGCTGTGCGGCAGGCCCTGGCGGCACGAGAACGAGCCGGCTCATGGTGTGCGCGGCTGGTGCACGCTCGGCCGAGAGACTTCGATCCAGAAGGTCGAGTGGGATGGCGACGGTTGGCCGTACGTGGTCGGCGGCCATGGGGGAGAGCGTTACGTCGAAGCCCCAGCCGACGCCATCGCAACCGAGGCCCCTACGAATCATAGCCAGCATGACGAGTTCGAATCAAACAAACTCGACCTCAACTGGAACACCCTGCGCGTACCATTCACCGAGACCATGGGCCGCGTGGGCGGCGGCTCGCTGACCTTGCGTGGTCAAGGGTCGCTGGCAAACCTGTTTGAACTGTCGCTGGTAGGACGCCGTTGGCAGGCGTTCGATTTCAACGCCGAAACCAAGGTGACATTCGATCCAAGCAACTACATGCAGATGGCCGGCCTGACCAACTTCTACAACCACCTGTGCTGGTCATGGGCATTCATCACCTGGGACGAGAAGCGAGGACAGCGCGTAATCGAAGTCGCCCAGAACGATTTCGATACGTACACGTCGTTCCTCAAAGACACAGCCATCGCCATTCCTGATGACATCGAATCCGTATGGTTGCGAACCAAAGTGCGTACGCGTACCTACACCTACGAGTATTCGTTCGATGGCAAGACATGGCATGAGATTCCGGTGACGCTGGACGCCGCCGTGCTCTCCGATGATCATGTGGCCCAACGTTATGGCGGATTCTTTACCGGCGCGTTCGTCGGGTTGGTGGCCGTGGACCTTTCCGGATACGGCAAAGAAGCCATTTTCAGCCATTTCGATTACATGGAAATATGATGACGCCAGGCGGCTTTCCTGATAATCAGGGAAAGTCGCCTGACTATTCGGCACTGGGGAATGAAAGGCGACACTTGTGGCAAGCGACAATGAACATTGCGGCGACCGTGGCCGCGAATGTACCATAACCGTCTCCAACCCGGTGTTGCGTGGCATGTACCCGGACCCGTCCTGGATATGGGATACGACGCGCGAGGAAATCGTGCTGGTCAACTCCTCGTTTGAATTGGTGCCGGGGCTGCCCATTCATACGACCCGTGATCTTGTGACGTGGACGCGCACGGCGAATGCGGTGGATGAGACGATGTCTCATCGGCTGCTCATTGATGGCGTCGAGGATTCCGGCGGCCTGTACGCGCCGACCATTCGCCGTATCGGCGGGCGATATGTGATCGTATGCACCGTGGCCCGCGTGGATGAGGTGAAGGCGCTCGCTGCGGGATGCTCGCAGAAGGATATTGATAACTGCCGTGACGCCCAAGGCAATTTCGTCATCGAGGCCGATGAGTTGACCGGACCATGGCGCGGCCCGTACTGGGTGGCCGGGGCCGAAGGCATTGATCCGGACATCTTTGAAGACGGCGATGGCACAGTGTGGTGGACGCAAACGCGCCCGGCATTACACCCGCAGTGGGATGGTCAAACCGAGATCTGGACGCAGCCCATCGCCCCAGGCACGTGGACGTTGCAAGACCATAAAACCGTGATTTGGCGCGGCTATGGCATGGATGCGGTATGGGCTGAAGGGCCGCATTTGTACCGGGTGGGCGATTACCTCTACCTGATGACCGCCGAGGGCGGCACCAGCTTCGAGCACAGTGAGATGATAATGCGCACGCACGCACCGCGCGGATTCGCGGCGGCGCTCGCCGGTTTTGAGAAGAACCTTGCTGCGCAAGATATCTGGATTGAGCCGGCGCGTGACGGTGAACGAAGCGTGGTGGGCCGCGATGACCGGCTGTTTGAGGCTTGCAAACGCAATCCGATCCTCACACACCGTCATTTGGGAGCGGGGGAGCCAGTCCAATGCGTTGGGCACGCCGATCTGCTGCTGCATCCGACCGTCGGCTGGCTGCTCGTGTGTCTTGGCGTACGCGAGACTCCGGGCGAGGAACCCGGAGAAACGTTCAGCTACTGTGGCCGGGAAACGTTCGTGGCACCGGTCGTATGGCAGCACAATCCGGTCTCGTGGAAGCTGGACGGTGGGGAGCCGAATAAGCGTATCGATATCATCGATCCCGGTTGGCCTGTCGTGGCTCCGGGGCTTGGCCGGCTTCCCGAGAAGTTGGTCGTGGACGTTGACGAGGATGGATTGCCATGTGCAGTGAGGGGTGTGGACTCTGCGAGGTGTGATTGCGCTGCTGGTGATAATGCCGCATGCTCTGCTGAGCTCATCCAGCTCGACGATACCCGCCTAGTCGGCGTTCGAGGCTGTGACGATTACCGGTTCCTGCGCGTCGACGGGCAGGAATATGCCGCGTTCACCCGGCCCGAATACACGATGATGATGCATCAGGATTCCACCCATGTTGTCATGGTCATGGCGGAAGCGGAATCCGGCCAATTGACGGCCGAAATCACCGATAGGGGAGATAAGCGGTGCATTGCGCTTGGAGCGCTTGGGGCCAACGAATGGTTCGGATTGCGCTTGCATGGCAATCGTTTGGAATTCCTTGCCGGGCAGCCTGCACCTGACAGTATTGATGAGGGAACAATGCCTGATATTGCACTAATTGCGCATGCGGACGTTACTTATGCTCGTATCATGGCAGATTGTGATGCGCGATTCCTCAGTACCGAATGGGCCGGCGGATTCGTGGGTTGTCTGATCGGCGTAAAACGGCGGTAATGATCTCAGCCGGCTCTACAATATTGTGCAATCATATTGTTTAATCGTTAAACAAATGCAAGGGGGCAATCGATGGCGCACGATCTCGAACAACTCAAGCAAGATCACCCGGATGTGGCGAAACTGTTCGCCGATGACTGGTTGCAGTACCGTAAGTCGGAGATTTTGCCGGAACTTACGCGCGAGGCGCAGTCCACGTGCGACCGCATCAATCGCATCTACTTTGAAGACACCGCCGAAGCTGAGCGACTGTTCCGCAAACTCGTGCCCGAGGCCGGCGAGGGCGTGGACTTCCGCCCGCCAATCCGGCTTGATTACGGGCTAGGCCTGAAAATCGGAGACCGTACGTTCATCAACATGGACCTGCTGATTGTGGGCGGCGGCCCGATCTCCATCGGTTCCGATTGCCTGATTGGCCCGCGCGTGAGCATCTATACGCCAAACCACGCCATCGCCCGCAAGCCTCGACTGGAAGGCTGGCAGCACAACGCCGACGTGACCATCGGCAACAATGTGTGGCTGGGCGGCAATGCAGTGATCTGCCCCGGCGTCACCATCGGAGACAACTCGATTATCGGTGCGGGCGCAGTCGTCACCCATGATATTCCCGCCGATTCCATCGCCGTGGGCAATCCCTGCCATGTGATTGCCGAAGTCCCGGATGACTGGACTCCTGAAGAGCGGGCCGCTGCCGAGAAGCAGTAGGTTTGCCGCTCTAACCCAACTGTCGCGGCGAAACCGGGATAAAGGAGAGAAAGGAACAATGCAATGACGCAATATCATGTTTCCGCGCAGGCGGCGAAGACGAATGGCGCCGGCAGCGAGGCCGACCCGTTTCTGACCATCGGCCAAGCGGCGGCCATCGCCCGAGCCGGCGATGAGGTGATTGTGCATGCCGGCACCTATCGGGAATCCGTCGACCCCCGATTCGGCGGCGAGAGCGCCACGAACCGCATCGTCTACCGTGCGGCCGCGGGCGAACCGCGCCCGGTAATCACCGGCTCCGAACGTATCGACACATGGCAGCCCGAAGGCGATGGTATGTGGAAAGCCGTAATTCCGAACACATTCTTCAACGGATACAACCCGTACGTGGAAACCGTATTCGGCGATTGGACCGTATATCCGGACCCAAAGGCCGAGGTACGCCACCTGGGCGATGTGTATCTGAATGGCAAATCCTTCTACGAAGTCGTCTCGCTGGACAAGGTGCGCAACCCACAGCGTTGGGATACCGGCCGTGACGCCGCCACCGATTCCATCGTGCCTCTGATTGATCCGGATGCCACCGTGAACGTGTGGTGCTGTGCGGTCGATGATGAGGCCACAACCATTTGGGCCAATTTCCATGAAGCCGATCCGAATGCGGAACTTACCGAAATCAACGTGCGCGAGACCTGTTTCTACCCGAGCCGCCCGTT
>JAIJJM010000796.1 GCA_022728415.1 Collinsella sp.
GGACAACCAGTAAAACAAACCACCGGCCGGCACTCCTCATGCCGAAAACCGAAAAAAATTAGTGACGAAACACGAAACACCGACTTGACTAAAAACAGGTTTCGACGCTTGCGCGCATGTCACCATTATCCGGGAACATCGCCTTCGGTCTGCCGGATATCCGCTCCGGGCTCCAATGCCTGCGCAATCCGGCCGGTATCCCCGCCCGTAACGGCGTGCCGTCGGCCGCCTTGCGCGGTTTGGGGGTTTGAGCCGGTCGGCCGCCTTCTGCCGGGTGCGGCAGGGCTCGCAATCGCCGGTCCCGGGATTCCCGTTGCGCTCGGCCTCGCGGCCGACCGTGCCGGGGTCGCGTCCCGGCGGCCGGGCGATGGCGCGGATCGAATCGCCCGGGCGCGGCCGGTCGGCGATCGGGATGTGCTCCTCCTGATTGAGGTGGCGCGCGTGGATCCGTTTGGGTTTGTCCATGGCGGAACGATGCCGGTCCATGCTTGCCCTTTCGTTCCTCCCGGTGGCGCGGGTGCGCCCGTCGCGCCATACCTTGCCGGCGCGCTTGGAGACCCCGATCGCATGGGCGGCCCGGGTGAAGTTCATGCCCTCCTCGTCCGGCAGACGCACGCCCTCCTCGCGCCTCGCCGCGCACACCGGCTTCCTCGTCGGATATTCGACGCCGTCGAACGTCCAACGGCGTTCCCCGTCACGGTCTTCGTTTCGGCGGCTCCTGGCCACCTGACCCTCCTTGCGGTAGGTCAGGTATTGCAACAATCACTAGAACTCGCCCATGTTTATGGAGTAAGTTCCACTTTTGTTGAGCGTGGTGTGATATCGGCTCCGTATGTCTTGCGTGATGGCATATCGAGAAGACTGCGGGGTCGTGTTGATATCGATCTGAACAGAATGGAATATGTGGTAATTCGGCATTAAGTATTATTCCGCGTTTTTGGTCTGACCCGGCACGCCGGTAGGATAATGACGAATCAAATGTTGCGCTTGAAAGCTTATTGCTGGAAGGATTGTCTGCACATGGCATCTTCTGTTGAGTATCCCGATCTCGTTATCGTTGGCGCGGGCCTGTTTGGCCTGACGGTGGCGCAGCAGGCGGTGGAGCACACCGGCGCTCGCGTGCACATCATCGACGTGCGCGACCACATCGGCGGCAACGCGTACTCGTATATCGATGAGGAGACGGGCGCGGAGATTCACAAGTACGGCGCTCATCTGTTCCATACCTCCAACAAGCGTGTGTGGGACTACGTGAACCGCTTTACCTCGTTCACCAACTATGTGCACCGCGTGTACGCCACGCACGATGGCGAGGTCTACCCGCTGCCCATCAACCTGGGCACTATCAACCAGTTCTTCCATGCCCACTACACGCCGGCCGAGGCGCAGAAGCT
>JAIJJM010000797.1 GCA_022728415.1 Collinsella sp.
CTCCCGCAACGCAGAGATTTCCGCATGAGCAAGGCCCTTGTCTTCGAGCAACTTCTCGACCGCCGGCATATTGAAAAACGCCGACATGCCTTGTCGAAGGGCGGAGCATGACGTCCTGCAATCTCCCAATGCCAACCCCCTATCGGTATCCGCCGGCCGCAAGCGGACAGGCAGCAAGATACGGATCTCTCAACGAGCCCTGGATGTCCAAGGCGACATCGAGCAAAAAGTCACTGCCGCACGACGTCCAGCCGACCAAGCGAGCAGATGCACCAACCGTCTGGCAAAGCGCCTCGACATCATCTTGGTTAACCTGCTCCACCGGCGCCGCGGCGATGGAGCGCACGGCATCGAGCACCGGCGCAGGCGCGCACGCGCGCTCGGCAAGTGAACGATACGCCCACTTGAAGTACGGCATGTACGTATGGGCGAGCAGATGAAACGCCGCCATGGCGCTTGTCAAAAACTCACTGCGCGCCGCCTGGGCAGCGACGGCATCTTTGCGCTTAAGGCAGCGCGGAAGGTTGTACTGGCCCGCCTGCGCCATGGAGGCGCAGTGGGCAGCAAACTTCTTACGCATGACCTCGTCTGGATAAAATCCCTGGTACACTGCGCGCATGGCGGAGAACTCGCCACTCGGATCAGCAAAAACCTCGCCGGAGGTAACCTGAGCGAGAAGCTGCTCGGGAATGGCGAGCCACTCCTTTGCACACTGCGGTGCACGAGAAAGACCGGTGTAGAGACGATGGAACGCCTGCGTCTCAAAGACCCCCACGCGCTTGCCCGCCATCTGCGTCTGCTGGCGCGTAAAACCTTTAAAACTTACAGGCAAAAGGTCGTAGCGGCGCTGAAGCTCCGACCCCCACTCCTCATACACATCGGTAGAAAGCCACACGCAGAAGCCGGGACCAAAGTCGTGGTCGCGCGAAATCTCGTCGTCGAAGCCCAGGCATTCCGATCCCTCTCCAACGAGACCCAGCGCGGCGCGGTAACGAACGTCGCTCGGTAGCCCCTCGAATAGGGATGGCGCGTAGAGCTCGCAATACGAACGAGAAAGCTCAAGACCTGTCACAACTTCACCCCGCTTCCACGCGTTTGGCAACAAGAAATACTAGATGCCCTTGAAGGCATTCGTGAGCTCGTGAATCATCTTCTGGAGCTCGTCGGCGTCGATGACGTCGTTGGGCTTGGCGCCTGCAAGAGCGTCGGGAGATACGTCGGTGCAGTTGCAACCCACCGAGTAGCTGATGCCCGAGACCGGATGGGGCTTCGGGTCGCAGCAGCCCGTGCCGGACGCGGCATCACAGCAACCGGCACTGGAAGCTGCAGCCTCGGTATGATGCGCCGCCAGGTCGGGATGCCACTTGGCAAACAGCCCATCGTGAGCCACAAC
>JAIJJM010000798.1 GCA_022728415.1 Collinsella sp.
TTTTTTTCACCCGATCATTTTAATAATGATTTTTATTGATTATTTATAAAGGATAAAATAATGTTCCCTGTTTCATCAATTGGTAATGATATTAGTAGTGATTTAGTCCGTCGAAAAATGAATGATCTTCCTGAAAGCCCCATAGTTAATAACCTCGAAGCACTAGCACCAGGTATAGAAAAACTAAAACAGACCTCTATTCAAATGGTCACTTTACTTAACGCGTTACAACCAGGTGGAAAATGCATTATCACTGGTGATTTTCAAAAAGAATTAGCGTACTTACAAAATGTAATTATTTATAATGATTCGTCTCTTCGTATGGATTTTTTTGGTTATAACGCCCTAATTATTCAACGATCAGACAATACCTGTGAACTTACAATTAATGAACCGTTAAAAAACCAGGAAATATCCACAGGCAATATCAATGTTAATTTCCCATTGAAAGACATTTACAATGAAATCAGGAGGTTGAACGTAGTTTTTAGTTGTGGGACTGGAGGTATAGTTGATCTATCCTCTCTGGACTTACGGAATATCTATTTAGAACTTTATGATTTTACAGATAAACATATGGCCAATGCAATTTTAAATCCTTTTAAATTGGATGACACAGATTTTACTAATGCCAACATGTTTCAGGTAAATTTCGTTAGTTCAAAACAAAACACCACAATCTCCTGGGATTATTTACTAAAAATAACGCCTGTTCTAACAAGCATTAGCGATATGTATTCTGAAGAAAAAATTAAGCTTGTCGAAAGTTGTTTAAATGAGCTTGGAGATATTACCGAAGAACAATTAAAAATCATGAGATTTGCAATTATAGAATCTATACCAAGAGCAACTCTAACAGATCAATTAGAAAATGAATTAACAAAAGAAATATATAAAAACTCATCGAAAATTAACAATTACTTGAACAGAATTAAATTACCAGAGATGAAAGGATTCTCATCAGAAAAAATAGATTATTACATCGATATAATCATTAAAGATTATGAAAGCGTCAAAGAAAATGCTTATCTTATCGATCCAAAAATTAATTACAATACAGATTTAAACATAGAGGATTCTAGCTCAGAGGAATTCCTTTCAGATAATACACTCGAGAAAGACAAAAATTCTCCTGACAATTGCTTTGAGGTTGTAAAATATAACACATATGAAGCATATAACTCAGAGAATCTATATTTTACCAGAGAGGAATATACGTATGATTACGACCTTTTAAATGCAATATAGACTTAATAACTTCTTACAAAATCTATAATTAATACCGTAGATATTCATTCATCTTACCCTGTGCACCAAAAGCAAAAACTCACTGACGCGGGTTTGAAACTGATGGCAACCGCAAAAATGCCTGATGCGCTACGCTTATCAGGCC